>JAFANO010000202.1 GCA_019232645.1 Planctomycetaceae bacterium
CAGCACCCTGGGCGTCGCATCGGCGATCAGGCAGCCCAGCTCACGCGGCGTCAGGCGCCAGTTCAAGGCCTGCAAGATCGCACCGAGCTTGCCGCAGGCGAACCACAGGTCGAGGTACTCGACGCCGTTGTGCGCGAGTACCGCCACCCGATCGCCCTTCGTAACCCCCAGCGCGCGCAAGAAATGGGCGGCGCGATTCGCGGCCCGATCCCACGACCGGTAGGTGATCGACGCGCCGCCGTGGATCGCGTCGATCAGCGCCACCTTGTCGGGAGACAGCATGGCCCGCCGCCCCAACCAGTCGCCGATGTGCATTCCCACCTCCGTACATCCCCCACCGGCGGCTGGAGCACCTGGCGCGGACGATCACCGAGGAGCAACTCCGATGACTCCCGGCACACCTCGACAAGTCGACCTCGAGGGGCCACGTGATGATGCCATGGCCCCTGCCGGGGGGACGTTCAGGTGCGCGTCGGCGAAGCGGCCGGTCTCCGCATCGAGGGCAGAGACCGGCTCGAACTGATCGTGCGGTTTGCAAGCAATCAAGTGGGGCGGACGAAGGAGAGGGATCCGGAGTCCGCCCGCCATGCCCGACTCGGTTCAGCCGGCCGAGGAATCCGAGCCGGCTTTCTTGCTTCGAGAGAAGAGCGCGGCCCTGAAGTAGTCTCGGTTGAGCCGGGAGATGAACTCGAGGCGGATCTCCTTGGGGCAGGCCGCCTCGCACTCGCCATGGTTCGTGCAGTTGCCGAAGCCCTCGGCGTCCATCCGTTCGACCATCGCGACGACGCGACTGTTCCGCTCGGGATGGCCCTGCGGCAGCAGGTTGAGGTGCGAGACCTTGGCCCCGACGAAGAGCATCGCCGAGGCGTTCGGGCAGGCGGCGACGCACGCCCCGCAGCCGATGCACGCGGCGGCGTCCATCGCGAGGTCGGCCTCCTCCTTCGGCACCAAGATGGCGTTCCCGTCGGGGGCGTTGCCCGTGCGGACCGAGATGAACCCCCCGGCGGCGATGATCCGGTCGAAGGCGCCGCGGTCGACCATCAGGTCCTTGACGACCGGGAAGGCCGCCGACCGCCACGGCTCGATCGTCAGGACGGCGCCGTCGTGGAAGCTCCGCATGTGGAGCTGGCACGTCGTCGTGGCCCGCCGAGGGCCATGCGGGTCGCCGTTGATGACGACCCCGCACTGGCCGCAGATCCCCTCGCGGCAGTCGTGGTCGAAGGCGATCGGCTCCTCGCCCCGCGTGATCAGGCCTTCGTTCACCACGTCGAGCATCTCGAGGAACGACATGTCGGTGCTGATGTCGCGGGCCTCGTAGGTCACGAACCGCCCCTCGGAGCGGCGATCCTTCTGGCGCCAGACGTTCAGCGTCAGGTTGATCGTCCGCTCGCCGTCTTTGCTGACCGTCGGACGTTTTGCTTTCTCGGGGATGAATTCGCCCGCGACGGTACTCGGGATGGTTTTGACGCTCATTTGTAACTCCGGGTCTGAAGCGGGAGAAATTCGAAGACCAGCGGCTCGATGTGGCGGACCGGCCGGTTGCCCTCGCCGGCATACTCCCAGGCCGCGACGTGGCAGAAGTTCTCATCGTCGCGGGCGGCCTCGCCGTCCTCGGTCTGGTATTCTTCGCGGAAGTGGGCGCCACACGACTCGTTGCGCTCCAGGGCATCGAGGCAGAGCAGCTCGCCCAGCTCGAGGAAGTCGGCAACGCGGCCGGCCTTCTCGAGCGACTGGTTCACCTCCCCGTCGTCGCCCAGGACGCGGACGTCCTGCCAGAACTCCTCGCGGAGCGCGGGGATCTTCTCCAGCGCCGTCTTCAGGCCCTGCTCGTTGCGCGCCATGCCGCAGTAGTCCCACATGATCTTGCCCAGGGTGCGGTGGAACGTGTCTACGGTCCGATGGCCCTGGATGCTCAGAAGCTTCTTGAGGCGGTCGGTCACGGTCGCCTCGGCGTCCTTGAAGGCGGGGTGACTTGCCGGGACCGCCCCGGGCTTGCTCGACGCCAGGTAGTTGCCGATCGTGTAGGGGATGATAAAGTAGCCGTCGGCCAGCCCCTGCATCAGCGCGCTGGCGCCGAGGCGGTTGGCGCCGTGGTCGGAGAAGTTCGCCTCGCCGCACACGAACAGGCCGGGGATCGTGCTCATCAGGTTATAGTCGACCCACAGGCCACCCATCGTGTAGTGGGTCGCCGGGTAGATCCGCATCGGGACCTTGTACGGGTCCTCGTCGGTGATCCGCTCGTACATGTCGAAGAGGTTGCCGTAGCGCTCGCGGATCGTGTCGACGCCGAGGCGCGAGATCGCGTCGGCGAAGTCGAGGTAGACACCCTGCCCGCTCTTGCCGACGCCCCGGCCCTCGTCGCAGGCCTCCTTGGCGGCGCGCGACGAGATGTCGCGGGGCGAGAGGTTGCCGAAGCTGGGGTACTTCCGCTCCAGGTAGTAGTCGCGCTGGTCCTCGGGGATCTGCCCCGGCGGTCGGGTATCGCCCTTCTCCTTGGGCACCCAGATCCGGCCGTCGTTGCGGAGCGACTCGGACATGAGCGTCAGCTTGCTCTGGTGGTCGCCCGTGACGGGGATGCAGGTCGGGTGGATCTGGGTGAAGCAGGGATTGCCGAACGCCGCCCCCTTCTTGTAGGCCCGCCAGATGGCCGTCGCGTTGCACCCCTTAGCGTAGGTCGCCAGATAGAAGACGTTGCCGTAGCCGCCGGTGCACAGGACCACGGCGTCGGCGGCGAACGACTCGATCTTGCCCGTCTCGAGGTCGCGCGTCACGATGCCCCGGGTGCGGTCGTCGACGACGACCAGCTCCAGCATCTCGTGCCGGGGATACATCGTCACGCCGCCGAGTCCGACCTGCTTCTGCAGCGCCTGGTAGGCCCCCAGCAGGAGCTGCTGGCCCGTCTGGCCCCGGGCGTAGAAGGTGCGCGACACTTGCGCCCCTCCGAACGACCGGTTCGCAAGCGTCCCGCCGTACTCGCGAGCGAACGGCACGCCCTGCGCCACGCATTGGTCGATGATGTTGACCGACACCTCGGCCAGGCGATGAACGTTCCCCTCGCGGGCGCGGAAGTCGCCCCCCTTGACCGTGTCGTAGAACAGGCGATAGATGCTGTCGCCGTCGTTCTGATAGTTCTTCGCCGCGTTGATCCCGCCTTGCGCGGCGATCGAGTGCGCCCGGCGCGGGCTGTCCTGGTAGCAGAAGCACGCGACCCGGTAGCCCAGCTCGGAGAGCGTCGCCGCGGCCGAGCCGCCCGCGAGGCCCGAGCCCACGACGATCACGGAATATTTCCGCTTGTTCGCCGGGTTGACCAGCTTCATCTGGAATTTGTGCCGCGACCACTTCTCCTCGATCGGGCCGGGCGGGACGTTCGATTTCAGTTCCACGTGCATCGCTCCTATCGGCCTTGGGCGTGTTCGGGTGCCGGGACCACGACGACTCGAGCCTTCTCGGAGGCCGCGGCCGCGGTTCGTTCCGCGGGCTCGGGGGCCGGCTTGATGACTCCGGCCAGGACCGCCAGTGGCACGGCGGCGAATCCCAGCGCGACCACGATCGCGAGGCCCGTCGCGAACCGCCGCCCGAACGAGTCGTACCGCGGCTGGTTCGCGCCCAGGGTCTGGAACATGCTCCAGACGCCGTGCCACAGGTGGAACCCGAGCAGCGCCATCGCGAGTATGTAGATGATGGCCACGGGGACGACCCTCAGCCCGGTGACCAGGTTCGTGTACACATCCCCCTCGTGGTAATCCGGATGCGCCGTGCCGGTCGTCAGGTGCAGGATGTGGTAGATGATGAACGCGAGCAGCAGCGGCCCGGTCAGCTTCATCGAGCGCGAGGCGTAGCTCGACTCCTTGTAGGACGTGACCTGATACCCCCCGGACCTCGCCGCCAGGTTCGTCTTCAACAACACGACCCACGCCACGATGTGCAGCACGACCGCCGACAGCAGCACGAGGCGGAAGGTCCAGAGCAGGGCCGGCTCCGCCCGGAGCAGCTTGGCATACGCGTTGAGCGACTCGCTCCCCTGGAACACCTGGAGGTTGCCCAGCATGTGCACGAGGACGAAGCCCGTCAGGATGACCCCGGTCAGGGCCATGAGGATCTTGAGGCCGACCGTGGATCCCCAGAATCGCAAGAGACGGGGGCGAGATGTCGGTCCGGGGGTCGAGGCAGGTTTTGTGGCGACTGCGCTCATGGGCATTCCCTCGTTAAGTGGAATCGTGAAATCCGGCTCGGTTCGAAATCAAGCGGCGGGCAGGGTGGCACGTGAATTCCACACGCGACGGCTCATGGGATGAGTCCTCCGGACGGCAGCCGTCCACCCACCCGACTGACCCCCACTGGATCGCGTCGGGACGATCGCCGGGCGGATCCAGAGAGAAAAACAACAACCCGACCCGCGGCACGAACGCCGAGGTCCGTTGAAGATACCGCAATATTGGAACTTGGAAATGACTTACATCGACCGATTCTTGCGCAGGCGCGGGCCCGTCGACAACGTACGACATCCCGATTTTCGTCTGGTTCCTCGCCCCGTGTCGGGTCGTCAAAAAACCCGCGACCGGACGGACGGCTCGCAACAACCGGGCACGCCTTCATGTCGTAAATTATTTCAACTGCGTCATTTATGAGACCACGTCTGCCCTAAGCCGGGGCGATCGAACCTCCCAAGCCTCCCCGCCGAAACTCCTGTGTCGGAGCCGTCCGCCGGACCGTTGAAAAAAACAGCCCCGTCTGTGCAATGAGCGCACAGCGGAGCCACATGGCTAATCGATCTACCAGCCATTAGTAGAACGACAGGTAGTTTACGATAACAAGAAGCGCACCCCACTGTCAAATCCCCGCTGTCGAGTTGGGCTCGATTGCGTGGGCGTGTCCGAAGGGGATGGTGATTCCGGGGTACCGACCGGTCTCCGGCTGCAAGAGGGGGGACCGCACGGAGTCCTCCAATTTCTTTTAGAGGGTTACAGGATCGGGTCGATCTTGGATCGCTGATCCTGATCTCCGGCCCGGGGACCCGGTCGATTCGGAAGGCGTGGGGACCACAACGGAATACAGAAGTCAAATGGGAACTCGCGCTGCTTCCTCGCTTCCCATGGTGTACAAGCATCCCGA
>JAFANO010000332.1 GCA_019232645.1 Planctomycetaceae bacterium
GTGCCCAGGGACCGGCCGTCGCCGGCCGACCAGAGGGAGACGCTCATCTTGCGGCTCCGCGCGACGGCCACCGTCGGGACGTCGGGGGCCATCGCGATCAGCGGCAGGTCGCGCGCGGCGGCGGTCGATTCCCAGCGGGACAACGTCGCGACCGGCTGGTCGTGGCGCTCGGGGTCCCACAGGTTGACCTGGAACTCGACCTTGGAGTTCGGCTCGCCCGGCACCAGGTCGGGCGACCGCTCGACAGTCACGAGGCGATGTCCGTCGGGCGTGGCCAGGAAGGAGAGGAGGCGGCGGCCGGACAGCTCCAGGTCGTGGAGCGGGGCGCCGGTGGTCGCGTTGAAGAAGCGGAGGCCCAGCCCCTCGGGCAGGACGACCGCCACGCTCGGGCCGACCGTCGCGACAGGGTTCGGCGCCCCCCCGCGGCGCCGATGCGGGGCAGGGGCCGGGCGACCGGTCGCCGGGTCGGCGACGGGGGCGGGCGGAGGCGGGACCGGCCCGACGCGGAGGGGGTGGGCGTGCAGGCAGCGGCGGGTCGCCACGTCCCAGAGCCGGAACTCCTCGCCGTCCTCCGAGAGAGTCGCCAGCCGAGATCCCCGAGGGTCGAAGGTCAGCCCACGCGCCGGGCCGGTGGCGAAATCGGGCCCGCGCTCGACGTCTCGGAGCACCAGGAACTCGGTCGCCTCGTCGCGGAGCCGCGACCGGAGGCCCGGGTCGGGGTCCATCGCGGCGGCGTCGCGGAGCAGGCCCAGCCCGGTCACTCGCCGGTTCGCGACGTTCGAGAGCCGGACCACCGACGCCTCGCGCCACAGTTGCGCCCGCATCGCCTCCCGCGTCTTGCGGTTGGCCGCCTCGATCTTGCGCATCGCCGCCTGGGCCTCGTTCTTGGCCGCGATCGCCTGGTTCCGCTCGTCCACGACGCGGACGTGAGCCACGGCCGCGACCGTCACGACGATCGCCGCGGCGGCGATCGAGACGGCCGCCAGGGTCGGGTGCCGCCGGGCGAACCGCCAGAGTCGGCCCAGCGGGCCGATCCGGCGTGCCCGGACCGGCTCGTGGCTGAGGAACCGGCCGAGGTCGTCGGCCAGGTCGGTCGCCACAGCGTAGCGGTCCTCCCGGCGCTTGGCCAGCGCCTTGAGCACGATCGTCTCGAGGTCGCGGGGAATCCTGGAGTCGAACTGGCGGGGCGCGGCCGGCTCGCGGCTGGTGATTTGGTCGACCAGCTCGGCGGCGGTCTGACCCTCGAACGGGGGCCGCAGCGTGAGCAACTCGTAGAGGGTCGCGCCCAGGCTGTAAATATCGCTGCGGCCGTCGATCGGGCCGATCCCCGCCTGCTCGGGGCTCATGTACCGCGGCGTCCCCAGCAGGCTGTCGTGCTGGGTCTGGCTTGGGTCGTCGAGCCGCCGCGCCAGGCCGAAGTCGGCCACCCAGACGAATCCACGGGCGTCGACGAGAAGGTTCGAGGGCTTGATGTCGCGGTGGACGACCCCGCGCTGGTGGGCGTGCGCCAGCGCCTCGGCCGCCTCGAGGCCGACCTCGGCGATCCAGCGATAGTAGGCCGACCCGCCCGGCGGCTCGAACGGCGACGGCTCGTCGTCCTGGTCATGGCCCGAGCCAGCGAGACCTCGAGCCATCGCCCCGCCTTCGCCCAGGTCGCCCCACGTGACCGTCTGGTCGCCCGGCTTCGCGGGGGCGGCCTCGCGCGGCGAGGAGCGGTTCGCGGTCGACCCGCCCTGGCTCGGCCCGGCGGCGGTGGTGCGGTCGCGGCGGAGGGAGCGGAGGACGCGGTCGAGGCCGCTACCCTCGATCCGCTGCATCGCGTAGTAGCAGAGCCCGCCGACCTGGCCGACGTCGTAGACCGGGACGATGTGCGTGTGGTGCAGCCTGGCGGCGGTCCTCGCCTCGTTCAGGAACCGGCGGCGGCCTCTCGAGTCGGGTGCCGCGTGGTGGCCCAGCACCTTCAGCGCGACCGGACGGTCGAGCCCGACGTGGACCGCCTCGTAGACAGTCCCCATGCCCCCGCGGCCCAGCTCACGCACGATCCGGTAGCCGGCGATCCGCCGCCCCGACTCGAGCCGGTGCCCTGGCCCGGACGGCTCGCCGACCAGGCCCCGGACCAGCGCCAGGCCGTCGAGCGCCGCGCGGAGCTCGTCGCCGATGTCGGGGTAGCGCGCAGCGAACTCCTCCGGATCGGGCGCATGGCCCTCCTCAGCCAGCGCGAGGTACGCCTCGATCGCCTCGCCCAGCCGCTCGTCGGGGTCGACCGCCTCGGGCTCGCCGCGCTGGATCATTGCCGTGGAGGGGCGTGGTACTCGGGTTAGGGTTCAATCTCGTTGAAAATGGGGTAATTTCCTGTGACGTCAAGCGCTCCGATCTCCCTCCCCCGCGCGGCGGGAGGGAGAAGAAATCCCCTGAGCAGCAATGAGTTAAGGCTCTTTCCACGGGACTAGGGCGAGGGTCCCATCGGGTCGACTGACCTGGCAGGATGTTCCCTCACCCCGACCCCTCCCGGAGAGGGAAGCGAATTCCTCCTCTCCCGCCGGGAAAGGGCCGGGGTAAGGGGGTCCCGGGTGACGCACACGAACGAGTTCCGGGCGGACATCGCTTTTCTCATCCTGGATTCATCATCTCGAATTCGCCATCCTGGATTCATCATCTCGGATTCGCCATCTCGAATTCGTCATGTCCTGTCATCCGCCTCAGTTGCCGCGCGTGTCGGGCGCAGTGTATCGGATCGAGCCGCCCGGGGGACCGTCGAGCGATCGTTTCAGGGCCTTCAGGCCCCGGGCCCAGATGCCCCGGGTCGACTTGCGGCTGAGGCCCAGGCGATCCCCGATCGCCTCGAACGAGAGGCCCTCGGCGTGGTAGAGCCAGAGGACCTCGGCCTCGGGCTCGGGCAGGGCGGCCAGCGCGTCGGCCAGCAGGACGGTCAGCTCGCGACGGCTGGCGGCCTCGCTCGGGCTGGTCTGGTCAAGCGCCAGCCTGTCGAGCAATCGGCCGGTGCCTTGGCCCGCGTCGTCGCCGCCGGGTCCGCCCCAGGGGGCATCCAGCGGCACGGCCACGCCACCGGCCGCGCGCTTGGCGCGGTTATGATACCGCCCGAGGTCCGCCAGCTTCTGCCCGACCAAGCGGCGGAGCCAGCCGACCAGCGCCGCCTCGTTCTGGCCGGTGAACTGGGGGAATTGCCGGACGACCTCGACCAGCGCCTCCTGAACCACGTCGGACAGCTCGACCCGCTCGCGGAGCTTGGGACCGAGCCCGGTCCGGACGATCATCCTGAGGTAGTTGCGGTAGAGGGCGCAGAGTTCCCCCAGCGCTTCGGCCTCGCCGGCGCGGGCCTTGGCCATCAACTTCAACGGTCCCGCGGCCATCGGCGTCTCGGCTCCCCTCGACTCGTGAATCGGGCGGGCGTCCGCGGCCGACTCCTAAAGGGAGGGGTCAGACGTCGCCGGTCTGGACCACCGTCATTGTATGATCGGGCCAGCCGGAAGGCGAGGCAAGCTCCCGCTCTCTCTGGGGCCTTCGTTTTTCCGAAAGGAGGAAAAATCAGCACAAACGGATGGGTGCCATGAGTCCGCGACACCCGGGTCGCTCTCGGGCATCGCAGGGCTGATTGAGGGATCCGGCCTGGCTCCTCGGCGCGCG
>JAFANO010000349.1 GCA_019232645.1 Planctomycetaceae bacterium
GGCTTCAACCTGATTGACTTCTACCACCGTGAAGGCCGGATCTACGGCGTTGATACGCTCAAGCTCGACTTCGCCGCGAGCGCGGCGGTGCTCCGAGCCATCAAACCGGGTGTGGAAGGAGGGCTCTTCAAACCGCCGGACTTCGAGGCGGTGACTTTGGACCGGGCGGTCGAGGCATACGGGAAGATCAACGACGGGACAGCCCGAACGAAGCAGGTGATCGTCTTCCGTGCATGACGATGGGCTGAATATCGGGGATACGGGTGCCTGGAGTCCTACGCACGGCTCGCGGGGGAGTCAGGCGCATGCCGTAGCGACCGGCCACCATCCTCGTCCTGCTCGCGCTCCTTCCGTTCGTCGCAAGCTCCCAGGCGCAGGTCGACCCGCCCCCACGCCCCACGGCTTCGCTGGCATATTTGCTCCGCTACGAGCCCACCGGGCTGTCGTTGCCGGCTTCCTTCGCAAGGGGCAAGATCCCGCTCCTGTTCATCGCCGACCAGCATCGAGGAGCTGGAGTGGGGTGCGCCTATGATCACGGGCCAAGCAGAGCTCGCGCCGCGGCCCGGCGTGAGGGTCCACTCGATCATCGCGGTGCGGCCCGTGTGTGCGTCTTCCGGGGCAGACCTCGGACCGCTGAATAGACTGGCACCGGAGTCTGTCGGTGGCGCTCGCCGTTCATGGAACGATCATGGCTTTCTGCCCGCGCAGCCATTGCTGCTCGAACTCGGCCGGGGTCAAGTAGCCCAGCGATGAATGGATCCGCTTCCGGTTGTATACGTCGTCCAGGAACCGACCCAGTTGGCCGTACGCATCGACGTAGTCGCGGTACTCTGACAGGTCGATCTCCTCCTCCCGGATGGTCCGCATCAGACGCTCGGCGTACCCATTCTCCTCCGGCTTGCCGACGGCCGCCATGCTGATCTCCACGCCCCGGCCAGCCAGCAGGTCGGTGTACGCCGTGCCGGCGTACTGCACGCCCTGGTCGGAATGGTGGACCTCCGGGCGGCGGCCCCGCCGCATCGCCCGCCGCAGGGCCGCCAGGGTGAGCCCCTGGTCGAGGCTGCGCCCCAGTTCCCAGCCCCGGACGCGGCGCGTGAACACGTCCATGATGACCGCCAGATAGACGAACTCCTCCCGGAGGCGGACGTACGTAATATCAGCGACCCAGACTTGATCGGGGCGTGTGACCTCCAGGCGCTCGACCAGGTTGGGGTAGCGGGGGAAGTCGTGGCGGCTGTCGGTCGTCCGCCGTCGCCGGGCCGGGGCCTTGCCCTTCAGGCCCATCGCGGCCATCAACCGCCGGACCCGCTTCCCGTTGACCGACCAGCCCTCGCGTCGGAGCATGGCCGTCAGCCGGCGGTAGCCGTAGGTCGGCCACCGCGCGGCCAGCCGCCCGATGGCGCGCCGCAGCCGGCCTTCGTCGACGGCGGGGGCGGCGCCGCAGTAGACGCTGCTGCGTGGCCAGCCCGTCGCCCGGCAGATCAGCCGGACCGGGTACTCGGCCGCCAGGGTCAGGACGACCTCCCGTCGCGCCTCAGGGCCGAGGGGAGCAAGGCCGAGGCTTTTTTTGCGATTTCGAGCTCCATGGTGAGGCGCCCGACCATCCGCTCCAGCTCGGCGATGCGGTCCTGGTCACGGCTCCTTTGATCGTCGCCTTCGAAGAGGCTCTCAAGGCCCTCCAGGGCGACGTCCTTCCAGCGGGAGATGAGTTCCGGTTTCAGCTTGTGCTGCCGGGCGGACTCCGATGCGCTCCTCTGGCCCGAGAGGACCTCGAGGACGACCTGGGCCTTGAACTGCGGGGTGAAAGACCGGCGTCGGCGCTTGGGCATGGGAGGGCGCTCCTGGGAGCCCAGTATTGACTATGGTACTGGTCCAATCCCAGGGGCGCACTTCAACCTGTGGCACTACCTGCGTGCGCATCACTGGTCCAATCGGGAGTACGAGGGTTACAGTGGTCTGGAAAGTGAAGCCGTCCGGAGCCTACGCGTCGTATGTAGTGATGCCGAGAACCTCAAGAGCATCTGCAACGCCGATTATGTG
>JAFANO010000407.1 GCA_019232645.1 Planctomycetaceae bacterium
GTCATCGACTTGCGGATTCGGGATGGGCTGGCCATCGTCGGGCTCCTGGCGACCCTCCGCGGATCGGCACCTGCCGTCGTACCGCACTCGCCGCGGTCGCGATCTGGCGTCTCTGCTCCAGATGTACCCGAGTTTACTCGATCCGGCGCCGGGCCACTAGCCGTCGTGATCGCGAAGGAGCAGGGCGTGACGTTCGTCGGGGGTCAGGTCGCGCCACGCGCCGGGCGCGAGGTCGCCGAGGAGGATCGGGCCGACGCCGACGCGGACCAGGCGTAAGGTCGGGTGGCCGACGGCGGCGGTCATCCGCCGGACCTGGCGGTTGCGGCCCTCGCGGAGCACCAGGCGGAGCCAGGCCGTCGGGACGTTCTTGCGGAACCGGATCGGGACCGGGCGGTCGGGCAGGGAGGGGGGCCCGGCCAAGACCTCGATCTCGGCGGGGCGGGTCCGGCCGTCGCTCAGCTCGACCCCACGCCGCAAGACCTCGAGCGCCTCGGGCCCGGGGAGGCGCTCGACCTGCGCCAGGTAGGTCTTGGGGTGCTCGAACCGGGGATCGGTCAGCCGGTGCGCCAGCCGGCCGTCGTCGGTCAGCAGCAGCAGGCCCTCGCTGTCGCGGTCGAGCCGGCCGACCGGGTACACGCCGGGGACGTCGATGAAGTCCGCGAGCGTCGCCCGGCCGGTGGCGTCGGTGAATTGAGTGAGGACGTCGTAGGGCTTGAAGAAGACGAGGTAACGGCCCGGGCGACCCGTCGCCCTTCGGCGACGCTCGCCGGCGGGGATTCGGCTCCCCGGTCGGCGGCCTCTCCCCCCTGGACCGTCCCGAGTCACCGCCCCGGCCCCGAGGACGGCGCCGGGAGAGCCCCGCCCCCTTGGCGAGCCATTCGGGCCCGGCCCAGGCCGCCGGACCGCGAAGTGAAGGCATCCGTCACGAGGGTGAAACACGACGCCAGGAAGTCGAACACCAGGAAGTCCCACATCGGGCCAGACCAGGAACGTCTCGGGAGACGGTTCAGATGACCAGCCACACGAACACGCCACACACCGCCGCCATCAAGACGAGAGCGAAGCAGAAGAGGACATCGACCGCAAGCACGACGGCACGACACCACTTCCGCAGGGGGGTACGCAGCCCCACGAAACAGAGGACGGCTGTGGCCAGGAAAAGGAAGGAATCGGCCGCCATCAGGTCGTCGCAAATCGTCTCGAACCGCTTGAGCACCTTGAACACACCGATGATGCCGACGGCGGTCAAGCAGGCGCCCACCATCGCGGCCGAGACCGACAGGATCGTCAGCAAGTGCGTGAAGAGGCGATCGTCGTTGGGGTCGTCTTGCATGGGCAACCGGTACGAGGTCGAACACCGCCGAGCGGTCCAGTCCATCGAATGTCGCCTCGATGTGCCCGGGGAGCGGCGCGGCGAGCCGGATCCGCGGCCGCGACGGGCTCGCCAAGGTCCGCCGGGACTTCCCCACCAGCCAGGTTCGGGTCTCGAAGTTCACGAAGATCCGTCGCCCTGGAGAGGGGTCAGCCGTGGCCGTAGCCCCGGTCGAACGCCTCCAGGTCGCGGAGGTAGGACGAAAACGTGGTCCGGAAGGTGTCGGCGTCGATCGACCACCGCGGGGCGTCTTCGGTGTGGCGATGGCAGTGCTCCTCGACCAGCCGGTGGAGGAACCTGAAGAGCTGCCGGGGCGTCCGGAGGTTGCCCAGCGCGTCCTTGAGCGAGTCGTCGGGGATCGCTTCGTCGATGAGCTGGCGGAGCCTCGGGCCTTCGCCGTCGTTCGAGGGGTCGACCGAGCAGGCGCGGAGGCGATCGCCGGCCAGGTCGTAGAGCGACCGGCCGGACCAGCGCAACGGCTTGATCAGGTTCAGCTTGTCGGGCCGGGCGCGGTCGTAGAAATCCTTGTCCTCCTTCTCCAGGTAGTACGCCAGCTCGATCGGCAGCAGGAGCTTGACGCCGATGCCCGGATGACGGAGGAACTTGTGATCCAGCAGCGGCCAGATCAGCGCGCGCATCTTGCGCGGGTCGCCCTCGATCTGCTGCGGCTCGTCCACCCGGTCGATCAGGACGATGATCCCGATGTAACCCAGGGTGTGCAGGACCGCCTGGAACTTGCGGAGCAGCTCGTAGCGCTCCTCGTCGCCGGTCCGTGCGGCGGTCGGCAGCGGCTGGCCCCCAAGCTCGCTCGGCTTGAACCAGAGCAGCTCCCAGCGCAGCGCGGCCGGGTCGCGGCTGAGCACGCGCAGGCCCTTGCGGATCTGCCTGGCGAACCACTCGGCGCGGGCCAGCCGCCAGCCCCAGTAGAGCCAGCCCAGCACGATCGGCAGCAGCAGCCAGGGCAGGATGCTCGGGCGCCGGAACCAGGGGATCAGCGCGATGATGGCGATGACGAACAGCGTGGTGCCGAAGCCGATCTGCAGATCGCGCCGGCTCCAGAGCGGGCGGAAGCCCGAGCGGCGGCGGAGCCGGTCCCAGCGGCGTTCGATCGGCTCGCCCGTCGACTGGTCGTAGAGCGCCGCCAGCATCAGCAGGTCGCGGCGCTGGTCGACGCTCAGGACCGACAGGTCGACGTGCTCGGCGTTCAGCGTGTCGATCAGCTTCGTGACCCCTTGCGCCAAGATGGCGTCCATGTGATCCTCGAGCCGCCAGCGCGACAACGCCTGCATCGTGTCCTTGGCGCGGACCGCCGTGCGGAAGTGGTCGAGGTAGGGGTTGAGGTCGTCATACGGGATGACGAAGACCCTCTCGTGCGGGTGGGCCTGGTTGTACGCATCGAGCTCGGACGTCGCCTGGAGCCGCAACGCCGTCTTGCCGCTGCCCTTCTCGCCGAAGACCAGCGCCGTCGACGGGTCGGACGGGCTCCCGAAGAACTTGTCCCAGGCCGGATGGTGGATCGTGCCGAGGCAGCGACGCTTGAAGACCGTGTCGGTCTGCGCGTCCTCCTCGCTGAACGGGTTGCTGACAATCCCGTGGTGGCTCAAGAATTGTTCCGTCTTCATCGGAACGGATACCTCTCCCTAGCGAATCCGGGGGAACATTGACGCCTTCCGCTCCCCACCCCCTCATCGTCTTACCCGATCTACTCCTATGCCGCAATCGCAGGCGGGTTGACCCCCGCGGAGCGCCGGCCATACCATGATACGGGTTCCAGGCGACTCGTGCGCCTGGTCCGCCGATAAAAAATTGAAATCTTATAATTGAGATCCGAACAGAGCGTACAAAATCTTTGTGATGTGCATAAGCCGATATGCGCGGCACGACCGTGGGGGTTTATCGTCGCGTGAAGGCGGCCGGGTCTCATCACGACCGGCCGGTTCGACCGGATCGGGCTCGCCGAAGACCCGCACCATGATCTATCGAAATCACATCTTGCGTCGATGGCTCTGGCTGACGGCCCTGCTCGCGTGCGGCTGCGGCGTCCCCAAGCCCGCCGCCGACGCCCCGGCCCCGACCCCGTCCAAGGCCGCGGAGCCCTTGCGCGTGGCCGCGGCCAGCGACCTCCAAGCCG
>JAFANO010000447.1 GCA_019232645.1 Planctomycetaceae bacterium
GTGCCCAGGCGTCCCAGTCAATGGTGCCCTGGCCGGGAGGAAGGTGAGAGTCCTGGCGGCCGTTGTTATCATGGACATGGGTGGTCCGGAGCCAGGGGCCCGCGGCGACGGTCTCGGAGTGGGGGTCGGAGACGATCTGGGCGTGACCTGTGTCGAGCGCCAGGGCCAGCTCGGGCCGTCCGAGGTCGGTGATCAGGGCGGCCAGGTCGACCATCCGGCTGCCGGGGTGGACCCCGGGAGGCATGTTCTCGACGCAGAGGACGACGCCGGTGTCGCGCGAGTGGTCGGCCAGGGCGATCAGGCCCCCGGCCAGCGCGGCGCGACGAGGGGCGGTCTGCGCGGGGTCGGACAGGCCGCCAGGATGGACGACGAGGCAGGCCCCGCCCACCTCGTGCAGCCAGTCGACGCAGCGCTTCAGGTCCTCGACCGATTCGCGGTGCGTCCCGAGCTCGGGGCTGCCCAGGTCGACGCGCGTCGCGCGGATCGACTTGCCCCCCCAGCAGCCGTGGGCGCTGTGGATCGCCAGGCCAAGGTCGTCGACCCGGGCCCGGAGCGCCCGGGGGTCGGGCAGGACCCTCCAGTCGGGGAAGATCTCGAGCACCGCGGCCCCCAGCCGACGCGCCACTTCGAAGTCGCCCTCGAGGTCGACCTCGGCGAACCCGTAGGCCACCATGGTCCCCAGCGGTCGAGAAACCTCGGATGCTATCGTCATGTCGTCGATGTCCTTGCGTCGCCTTGGGGGCTGAATCCTCTTGTCGGCGCGAGCCCGGCAAGTCATGATAACGAGGTACTGGAGCCGGTCAGGCCCTCCGAGCGCCAGTCGTGGCGATCAGCGCGGTCCTCGTCTCGTTTCCGTGGGCTTCCACCATCGTGGCCAGCGCGCGCCGCGGTCATGGCTCGCGTCCGCGAAAGGATATCCTGGAATGCCGCCCGCCGCCCTGGTCGACCCCGCGACGATTGACACCTCTCGTGTCCTGGTCGATCGGGAGGGGATCCGTCTGGGCAACCCCCAACGATTCGAGATGGAGCTGTTGACGGCGATCGTCGCGATGGACCTCGAGCAACATCTTATCATCGGCTACAAGGATATCGAGCCCGACGAGTTTTGGGTCCGTGGCCACATGCCCGACTATCCCCTGATGCCCGGCGTCCTGATCTGCGAGGCGGCCGCGCAGCTCTCGAGCTATTACTGCCATGTCATCAAGCTGAATGAGGCGGGCTTCATCGGCTTCGGCGGTATGGAGGACGTGCGCTTCCGGGGCCAGGTCCGGCCCGGCGACCGCCTCGTCCTGGTCTCGAAAGCGGCCCGGGTCCACCGCCGCCAGACCATCTTCGAAACCCAGGGCTTCGTCGCGACCCACATGGTCTACCACGGCCGGATCATCGGTGTCCCCCTGACCAGCCGCGAGGAGAGACGGGCCGAGGAGTGACCGGAAGACCTGCCTCCCCCTCGGCCGATGGGGACCGGCCTCCAACGCCCACAGGATCGCACCCCCATCATGCCCGAACCCCGCCCGACGATCGATATCGCCCGCTATACCCTGGACCTCTGGCAGCTCGAGGCGCCCGTCTCGTGGCCATCTCTGTTCGGCAACGACCGTCCCGTCGAGCTGGAAGTGGGGCCGGGCAAGGGGCTCTTTCTGATTAACGCGGCGACGGCGAACCCGTCGCACAACTTCCTCGGGGTCGAATTGGCCCGCAAGTACGCCCGGCTCGCCGCGACGAGGGTGGCCAAGCGGAACATGACGAACGTCCTGGTCGTCCCCGGCGACGCCCGGCTGTTCCTGGCGCGGCACGTCCCGCCGGCCAGCCTCCGCGCCGTGCACGTCTACTTCCCCGACCCCTGGTGGAAGAAGCGGCACAAGAAGCGCCGGGTGTTTGCCGAGCCGCTCGTTGCCGACGTCGAGCGAGGCCTGGAGCCCGGCGGCAACCTCCATGTCGCCACCGACGTCGAGGAATATTTCGGTGTCATCCGGGCCTTGATGTCCGGGCACCCTCGGTTCCAGGAGCTGCCGCCCCCGGAGCCGAAGTCGCCCGAGCACGACCTCGATTACCTGACCAACTTCGAACGCAAGTACCGGCTCGAAGGCCGCCCCATCTTCCGCGCGTCCTACCGGCGCGGGCCGCCCTGACGCCCGCCCCGGTCATCGTCCCTCCCGGGAGGTGCGACCGCGACCGGGTCGCCAGGCGACGCTCATCCGGCCGTCGCTGCCGAGATCGGGGTGGTCAGCTCGTACGCCCGGATCCCGCCCGAGCCATTGGCGTGGCGGCATTCCCTCGAGTCGGCTTCGAAGAGCCGCTGGCCGGTCGTGGTGGGATA
>JAFANO010000480.1 GCA_019232645.1 Planctomycetaceae bacterium
CACGATTGAACTGCCCGAGGACGTGTTGACGCCCTTCGCCCGGACGCCCGAGGCGTTCGCCCGCGAGGTCCGCCTGGCGGCGGCGATCGAGTGGTATCGCGAGGGGCGGGTCTCGCAGGGCAAGGGGGCCGAGATCGCGGGGCTGAGCCGGATCGAGTTCCTCGACGCACTTTACCGGGCGAAGGTGCCCGCCTGCCAGGTGACCGTCGACGAGTTGATGGAGGAAGTGGACCGTGCCGTCGCGGCGCATCGTGAACGCATCACCCCTGATCCTGCTGACCAAGGCGGGGCACCTTGACCTCCTGCGGCTCGGGGGCGCGGAGGTCGTCGTGCCGGACGCCGTGATCGCCGAGATCGGGAGGAAGGGCCCCTACGATCCCACGGTCCAGGCCATCGGGCAAGCGGGTTGGCTCTCCATCGTGCCCCGTCCGCAGGTCCCCGAGTCGGTCCGTTCCTGCAACCTCGACCACGGCGAGACGGCCGTCCTGGCCGTGGCCCAGGGCGACCCCGACGCCGAGGTCGTCCTCGATGACCTGGCGGCCCGGCGCTGCTCTGCCCGGCTGGGGATCGCGTACCTCGGCTCGGTCGGCCTCGTCCTCATGGCGAAGCGGCTCGGGGCGATCCCGGCGGCCCGGCCCGTGATCGAGCGGCTCCGACTGTCCGGTCTCTACCTGGATGACGATTTCGTCGCCGAGGTCCTCAAGCGGCTGGGAGAGTAAAGTGTCAACCGACGTCCTCATCGGCCAACTCCTCGACCTGCCCGAGCGGGTCCACAAGGGCGACTTCGTCCTGAACCTGTCCGAGGGCGTCACCCGGCCCGAGGCGACTCTGGGCCACTACGTCGTCACGGACCAGCTCCAGGGCTGCTTCGACAACGCGCTGGGGTTCATCAAGTCGGCCATCGAGGCCCGCAGCAGCAAGGCGGCCTACCTCCACGGCAGCTTCGGCGCGGGCAAGAGCCACTTCATGGCCGTGCTCCACCTGCTCTTGCAGCACGACCCGCACGCCCGCGCCCTCCCCGAGCTGGCCCCGATCTGCGTCAAGCACCAGTGGGCCCAGGGCAAGCGGTTCCTTCTAGTGCCCTACCACATGATCGGGGCGAGGAGCATGGAGTCGGCGATCCTCGGCGGCTACGCCGAGCACGCCCGCAAGCTCCACCCCGAGGCCCCCTGGCCGGGCATCTACCTGGCCGACGACATCTTCGCCGACGCCCGCCGCTACCGCGAGAACGTCGGCGACAATAAGTTCTTCGCCCTGATCAGCCAGGGCGCCGGCGGCTCGAAGTGGGGCGCCCTGCGGCGGGGCTGGACGGCGGAGTCGTTCGAGGCGGCGATGGCGGCCGACCCCGGCGACGACGCCCGCGGCCGGCTCGTCGGCGACCTGATCAAGCACCTCTTCCCCGCCTACCAGGGCGTCGCCAGCGGCCGGGGGAGCCAGGACTGCCTCTCGCTCGACAAGGGCCTGAGCGTCTTGAGCCGGCACGCCCGGGACCTTGGCTACGACGCCTTGATCTTGTTCCTCGACGAGCTGATCCTCTGGCTCGCCTCGCACGCGGCGCAGCCGACGTTCGTCCACCAGGAGGGGCAGAAGCTGGCCAAGCTAGTCGAGTCGCAGCAGTCCGACCGGCCGATCCCGATCGTCAGCTTCGTCGCCCGCCAGCGCGACCTGCGCGACCTGGTCGGCGAGAACATGCCGGGCGCCGCCCAGCTCAGCTTCGCCGACGCCCTGCGGCACTGGGAGGGCCGGTTCCACACCATCACCCTGGAGGATCGCAACCTCCCCGTCATCGCCGAGAAGCGCGTCCTGAAGCCGAAGAATGAGGCGTGCCGCCAGGAGCTGAAGCGGGCCTTCGAGCAGGCGATCCGGCTCAAGCCCGAGGTCCTGGAGACCCTGCTGACGCACGAGGCCGACAAGGAGATGTTCCGCCAGGTGTACCCTTTCAGCCCGGCGCTGGTGCAGACGCTGGTGGCCGTCTCCAGCGTGCTCCAGCGCGAGCGGACGGCGCTGAAGATCATGCTCCAGCTCCTGGTCGCGAAGCGCGATACGCTCAAAGTCGGCGAGCTGATCCCGGTCGGCGACCTCTGGGACATGGTGGCCCACGGCGAGGAGGCGTTCTCCGACGTCATGCGGTCCAACTTCGAGAACGCCAAGAAGCTCTACCACAACAAGCTGCGGCCGCTCCTGGAGGAGGTCAACGGCACCAACGCCGACCACGACCGCGGCTGCGCCTCGGCCGACCCCGAGCTGGCCATGCGTCTCCAACGCTTCGACAACGACGACCGGCTGATCAAGACGCTCCTGCTGTCCGCGCTAGTGCCCGAGGTCGAGGCGCTGAAGAACCTGACC
>JAFANO010000552.1 GCA_019232645.1 Planctomycetaceae bacterium
ACGTCAGGGTGGAGTTGCCGAAGAATCCGGGATTCGACACGGGCTGTCCGTGGATGTTCGTGTTGATCGGCTGGAGTGTGATCTCGACGGTCCCGGAGCCGCTGACGAGCTTGAAGGCCCCCGAGCCGGTCGCGACCTGGTACGTGAAGTGATACTGGCTGGCCGCCGGTGTCGAGGCGGTCGGGCCCGGCGTCGCGAACAGGCGGAGGAAGAGGTTGCCTTGGGGGGCCTCGAAGACGATGGTCCCCGACGACCCGTCGCTGGCGATGACCCCGCGCGTCTGGAAGCCCCCGACCAGCAACGTCGATCCCACCGGCGCGACCTTGCCCGAGGCGAACAGGCTGTAGATCGTCCCGCTGGTCGGGCTGGGCCCGTGCGCGAAGAAGGTCCCGTGCGCCGTGCCGCTTAAGAGTGCGAGCCCCGAAGGCGGAAGCTTCGGCGCGGGGGAAGTCATCGGGGCCACGACCCGATGCGCCGCGGCGTGGGCCAGCGCCGAGGCACTCGACAGCAACGTCATCAATTCCAGGGACTCGAGCTGCGGACGCCGACGCCACCTGTCTCTCATCGCGGGCCTCTCTGGGCATCTGGGCCCCCGCGGGGTGCGCGAGACGCGCCCTCAAGACGACGCGGGGGGGACTTCGCATTCCATCCCTCGTCAAGGATACCACCTCCTTGCTCCGTCCACATTCGTCCGCTTGTTCGCTCCTTGAGAAGTCTCGATGATTGCACGAGATGGATCCACGGACGTGTCTCTCTCGCTTGCGGCGCGGCGCACGGTTTTGCTAGGATAGCACGTCATGTGGGCCCTTCACCTGGGGGCAGGCGACGTCGCCGCGCGACGTGCCAGGGGGTCCGCTCTTGGCTCTCGACCCGGAATCCTTTGGAAGGTGCGCCTGCCATGATCGATCCCCGCGTGGCCAGCGGGCTGCGGGACCTCCTCCCCTCGGTGATGATCCCCCGCGAGCGGATGCTCGCCAGTTTCCGACGGACGTTCGCCTCGTTCGGGTACGTGCCGGTCGAGACGCCGCACATCGAGCGGATGGAGGTCCTGACGGGCAAGGGGGCCGGGTCCGACGAGGTCCTCCGGCAGATCTTCGAGGTGACGAATACGGGAGGGACGCGGGGCGAGCTGGCGCTGCGGTTCGACCTGACGGTGCCGCTGGCCCGGTTCGTCGCCCGGCACGTCAATGACCTCGGCACGCCGTTCAAGCGCTACGCGATCGGATCGGTCTTCCGGGGCGAGCGGCCGGCGAAGGGGCGGTTCCGCGAGTTCGTCCAATGCGACTTCGATACGGTCGGGACCGAGGGCGTGGTGGCCGACGCCGAGACGGCGCAGGTCATCCACGACGCGCTCGATGCTGCAGGCGTGCCCGAGTTCACGATCACGCTCAACAACCGCAAGGTGCTCAACGGCCTGCTCGACACCCTCGGCATCGCCGACAAGACCGGCCCCGTGCTCCGGGCACTCGACAAGCTGGCCAAGATCGGCCGCGAGAAGGTGCTCGGCGAGCTGCGGAGGGGCGAGTCGGGCGAGGCCGAGGGGGAGTCGTCGGGGCGGTCCGCGCTGCTCACGGAGGACCAGGCGCGGCAGGTCCTCGACTTCGTCGAGCAGGGCCGGGGCGGGCCAGAGGTCCTCGACTGGGTCGAGCAGCGGCTCGGTGCACACCCGAGGGCGGCCGAGGGGATCGCCAACCTCCGAACGATCCTCGCCCTGCTCGACGCCGCGGGCGTCCGCAGGCACCGGCTCGCGATCGACCTCGGCCTGGCGCGCGGGCTCGACTATTACACGGGCGTCGTCTTCGAGACGACCGTGCCCGGCTGGGAGCGGTTCGGCAGCATCGCCTCCGGCGGCCGGTACGACAACCTCGCGAGCCTCTTCACCGAGCGGCGCCTGCCCGGCGTCGGCGCCTCGATCGGGCTGGACCGGCTCCTGGCGTTGATGGAAGAGGCCGGATGGCTCGAGGGGACCTCGACCACCGTCCCGATCCTGGTGGCGAACTTCCCCGGCGTCGACCCCGCGATCCCCATCCGGCTCGCGGGACGGCTCCGCGCCTCGGGCGTCGGCGCCGAGGTCTTCCCCGAGCCGCTCCAGATCGGCAAGCAGATGGGCTACGGCTCGTCGCGCGGGCACAAGCTCGCGGTGATCGTCGGGCCCGACGAGCGGGCGCGCCAGGTGTTCAACCTCCGCGACCTCGCCACCCGCGAGGAGCGTCGGGGGATCGCCTGGGACGACCTGGAGTCCGCGGTCAAGAATGCCCTGGATCAGATCGAGGGGACCTGATTCCCATGACGATCGAGGCCCGACCCGCCCCCATCGAGGAGCCGGCCCCATGAGCATGAGCGTCGAGCCGAGGACCGCCCCGGAGACGGGACCGACGCCGGCCCCGGTCGCGGAGCGGCCGATCGACGCAGTCCGGGGGACGCGCGACTGGCTGCCCGAGGACTTCGCGCGGCTCGCCGAGCTGGAGGAGCTCTTGCTCGACCGGTTCGCGCGGGCCGGTTACGAGCCCCTGAGGACGCCGGTCCTCGAGTTCACCGAGCTGCACGAGCGCAAGAGCGGTGCGGGGATCGTGGCGAAGCTGTTCGAGCTGTCGGGGTCGGGGCTGGGGGGCGTCTGCCTCCGCCCCGAGCTGACGGCCGGGATCGTCCGCGCCTATACGGCCGCGGCCGAGCCCCCCGCGACGCCCTGGCGGGTCGGCCACGCCGGCCCCGTCTTCCGCTACGAGGCGCCCAGGCCCGGCCGCCTCCGCGAGTTCCAGCAGGTGGGCGTCGAGCGGCTCGGCGACTCGGGGCCGCTGGCCGACGCCGAGGTCGTCTGGCTCGCCGACTGGGCCCTGGCCGAGGCCGGCGTCGCCGGGGCGACCATCCGGCTGGGGCACGTCGGGCTGATCCTCGAGATGCTCCAGCGCTCGGGCCTGCCGGCGCCTCTGGCGTCGGCCCTGATCGAGATGCTCAGCGAGGCCGCCGCCGAGGGGCGGGACGTCCGGGCGCTGGAGCGGGGCCTGGAACAGCTCTCCGGCTGGCTCCAGGCCGCCGAGACGGGCGAGATCCCCGGCGCCGTCGATCGCGCCGACGACCGCGGCATCGACCGGCTCTTCCGGACGCTCGTGCCGGTCGTCACCGGCCGCCGCTCGGGCCATGAGGTCGTGCACCGGCTCCGCCGCAAGTGGGACCTGGGCCACGGCCTGCTCGAGTCGCTCGGGCGGGTCCGGGCGGAGGTCCACGAGCTGGCCGACCTCCGCGGCC
>JAFANO010000678.1 GCA_019232645.1 Planctomycetaceae bacterium
GGGGCGGAGCTGCCAGGGGAACGAAGCGATCGCCGCCCGCAGTCGCTCGGCGACCGACCGCACACCGCACGCGTCGGTCGCCGGCAGCACCAGGGCAAATTCCTCGCCTCCGTAGCGAGCGACCACGTCATCGGCCCGCGCGTCGGATTGCAGCAGCTTGGCCACGGCGCGGAGCACGTCGTCGCCGGCCGGGTGGCCGAAGTTATCGTTGTAGGATTTGAAATGGTCCACGTCGACGAGCACCAGCGACAGCGGCTGATGGTGGCGTCGGGCGAACGACAGGGCCGACCGGAGGGCTTCATCGAAGTGCCGCCGATTGTTCAACCCGGTCAGGCCATCGGTGGCGGCCCGATCGGCCAGGAGCGTGTTCTGTTGCTCCAGTCGCGTATTCTGTTGCTCCAGGGCCGCGAGGAGCTCCGCAAGTTGCGCCGCATGGGTCCGCAACTGTTCCTGCATCGCCAGGATCCGCTGGGCGATGTTCAGCCGGGCGACCAGCTCGCCGGTGTCGAGCGGCTTCGTCAGGAAGTCATCGGCACCGGCCTCCAGGCCCGCCAGGCGGTCACCCCGACTGTCGCGCGCGGTCACAAGGATGATGTAGGTGTACAGGGAGTCGGATTGGGCGCGGATCAGTCGACTGAGCTCGAGCCCGTCCATCTCGGGCATCTCCCAGTCGGAGATCAGCAGGCCGATCCCCCCGTCGCGGACGCGACGCCAGGCGCCGGCCCCATCGTGGACCACGTCCACCGCGTGGCCCATCCTCTCGAGGGCCCTGCGGAGCTTCAGGGCCGAGGCCCGATCATCTTCCGCAACCAAGATCTTCATCGTCACGGGCACCCGATTATGACAATCAAAAGCCACTTATCTCACGAGTGACGCCCCTGCGGCGCAAATTCGGCGCATCTCACTTCGCTTTATCAAGGTTCTTACGTCATCTTGACGGGCCTTCGGCGGGTGATCGCGCGTCTCACACACGGGTTGAAAGAGCCAGAAACCATCGCGGGACGAGAAATTTGTGCCCCTCCCCCGTGCGGGCGAGGGAGAAGAAATCCCCGGAGCGACATCGAGTGACGGCTCATTCAGCGGGATCGGGGTGCAACCGGAGCGGCGAGGATGAATGCACCCAGCTCCGCGGCCAAGCCGTCGACGAGGGCTTCCAGCTCGCTCAGGACGGGACCGGCCTCGGAGGCGGAGCCGTCCCGTCCCATCGCCTCGAGGCGATGGGCCACCGCGACGGCCTCGTGCGCTGCGAAGTTGGCGACTGCCCCCTTCAGGGTGTGCGCCGCACGACGGAGCAGTTCCGGGTCGCATGCGGCGACAGCCTCGCGGAGTGTCGCCATCAGCCGCGGGTGGTCCTCCAGGAAGACCTGCGCGATCTCGCGCAGCAGTTCCTCTTCGCCGTCGACCTCCTCCAAGGCCGAGGCCAGGTCGAGGGTGGTCGCGGCGGGTACCGCCGTCGGGCGGACCCCGCCGTCGGCCCCCGCCGGGGCGGGAGGACGCGAGCGGGCCAGGCAACGCTCGATCGCGTCGGCAAGCCCCTGGAACCGCATCGGCTTGGCGACATAGTCGTCGAAGCCCGCTTCCAGGCAGCGCTCACGGTCCCCGCGCATCGCGTGGGCCGTCATCGCGATGACCGAGACATGTTCCCCTGAACGCCTCTCACGCTCGCGCAGCAGGCGCATGGCCTCCAGGCCGTCCAGCACGGGCATCTGGACGTCCATGAGGACGAGATCGAACCCCCCGCCTTCCAGGGCGTCCAGGGCCTGCCGGCCGTCGCCGACGACGACCGCCTCGTGTCCCAGCTTCGCCAGCAGCCGGACGGCCAGCGTCTGATTGACCGGCATGTCCTCGGCCACGAGGACGCGGAGGCGTTCGGGCGAGGGGCCCGGCGGGGCGGGCGCGGGGAGGGCGGAGGGGGGCCTGGCCATCGCGGGCGCCCTGTCGGCCAGGGCGCCCGCGATCGTCCGCTGGAGGTCCGACTGCTTCACCGGCTTGGTCAGAAACCTCATGCCGAGCTCGCGATACCGGGCCGCCTCCCCCTGCACGCCGGCCGAGGAGAGCATGATGATCGGCAGCTCGGCCGGCGACCATCCGTGCCGGGCCCGCTCCGCGAAGGGCCGGGCCCGCTCCGCGAAGCTGAACCCGTCCATCTCGGGCAGTTGCGCGTCGAGCAGGACCAGGCGGAACGGGTCACCCGCGGCCGCCGCCCGCCGCAGCTGGAGCAGGGCCGTGTGGCGGTCCTCG
Source organism: Planctomycetaceae bacterium (assembly GCA_019232645.1). Taxonomy (GTDB): domain Bacteria; phylum Planctomycetota; class Planctomycetia; order Isosphaerales; family Isosphaeraceae; genus JAFANO01. The sequence goes on from JAFANO010000678.1 coordinate 2,242, forward strand.
ACGGTCGTCGGCCGCATCTCCCATTGCGCCACCATGGCCCGGAGGATGCGGCGGGTCGTCGCATGATCGTCCACGATCAGCACGCGCAGGCCACGGAACTCCTCCGGGATCGCGACGCCCGCCCCGGGACCCTCCACGCGCCGCAGGCCGAAACGGGCGATGAACGAGAAGGTGCTCCCCTCGCCGACGCGGCTCTCCAGCTCGATCTTCCCGCCCATCATCTCGACCAGGCGGCAGGAGATCGACAGGCCCAGCCCCGTGCCCCCATACTTGCGGGTCATCGAGCCGTCGGCCTGCTCGAACGGCGAGAAGATCGCGGATTGTCGTTCGGGCGGGATGCCGATGCCGGTGTCGGCGACCGCGAACCGCAGGCCCACCGCCGCGCCGTCCCGCCACGCCTGCTCGACCGTGACGAGGACCTCGCCCCGCTCGGTGAACTTGACGGCGTTGCCGACCAGGTTCACCAGGACCTGGCGCAGGCGGCCACCATCGCCGATCAGGGCGTCCGGCACGTCCGGGGCGACGTCGAAGGCCGGCTCCAAGCCCTTCTGGTAAGCCCGCGGCCCGAGCATCCGCATCACGTCGCCCAGGCAGTCGCGCAGGTCGATCGGGCCGGGGTCCAGATCGAGCTTGCCCGCCTCGATCTTGGAGAAGTCGAGGATGTCATTGATCACAGACAGGAGCGAGTCGGCCGAGACCTTGACGAGCTCGACGTACTCGCGCTGCTCGGGCATGAGCTTGGTGTCGAGCAGCAGTTCCGTCATGCCGATGACGCCGTTGATCGGCGTGCGGATCTCGTGGCTCATATTGGCCAGGAACTCGCTCTTGGACCGGTTCGCCTGCTCGGCGCGGGTCTGGGCGTCCTGGAGCTCATGGGCTCGTACGGCCAGCTCGCGGACGCGTTCCTCCAGGGCGCTGTGGGCCTGGCGAAGGTCCTCCTCGGTCTGCTTGCGCTCGGTGAGGTCCCGGAGGATCATGGTGAACTCGCGACGGTCGTCGCCGACGACGAGCTCGCTGACGGCCGGCTCCAGGGGGAAGGTCCGGCCGTCCTTCCGGTGGCCCTGGACGTCCCGGCCGCCTCGGAGGATCCGCGCCGCATCGCCGTCGCCCCCCTCGTATGGCAGGAGCAGGGCGATGTTGCGGCCGATCACCTCGTCGGCGGTGTAGCCGAACATCCGCGCGGCGGCCCCGTTATAGGAACCGATCGTGCCGCGCTCGTCGGTCGTGATGATGCCGTCGGCGGCCGTCTCGAGGATCCCACGGACGCGCGACTCGCTCTGATCCAGCGCCGCGATCGTCCGGCGGTTCTGCTCGTGCAGCAGCGCGAGCTGGGCCCGCTCTTGCCGCAGGGCCTTGAGCTGCTGGTCTTCAGACGTGACGTCCTGGATCGTCACCAAGGCCAGGCCGGACCCGCCGGGCAGGAGCCGGACCGTGGTCTGCTGAACCATCGGCTCGTCGCGCGCGCCTTGGCGCGAGGGCACGGGCAGGAACCGTTTGTGGATCGCCGACGAGAAGACAGCCGGGGTCCCCAGGTCGAAGACGTCGATCAGCCTCGCGTGAAAACGGCTGGTGAGCAGGTCGGGCGAGAGCGCGCCCAGGTTCGCCCCGATCGCCGCGGGGCGGGGCAGGCTCGTCCAATCGGCGATGGTCTGGTTCCACTGAACGATCGTCAGGTCGCGCCTGACGACACACGCCCCCATCGGCAGCAGGTCGAGCAAGGCTTCCAGGGTCGGTTCGACCTCCGCCACGTTCTGAGCCGCCACCATCAACTTTCCTCGCTCGGGTCAGGCCTCGACCTTGCAGATCGCGTCCAGGATCGCCTCGGCCTCGCGGGTCTCCATCGCGACCAGGATCGAGCCGTGAATGATGTCGTTCCGCACCCAGAAGTCGGCGTCGGCCACGAGCACGGCGCGAGGTCCCGACGTCACGTGGGACAGCAACAAATTCACGGGCCGCGCGCCATGGAAGTGCGGGACGCTATAGACCAGGTGGGTGCCGATGATGTTCGCGAGCACTCCGAGCACGCTGTTGAGCATGATGTTGCCGACCTCGGTGAGGATGCCGCTCATCTCCAGGTCGAGCTCATCGACCGGCTCGGCCACCCCGCTGAGGAGCTGCGCCAGGCGCAGGCCACTGGTGTGCGGAAGCACCAGTGCGGAGCGGCCCGCGATGCCGCCCCGGAAGTCTTCGATGATCGCCATGTCGGGGACGTCCGGCGAAGCGGCTCGGGGATCGCCCGCGTCGTCGAGCAGCCGCAGGGTCACGCGGGGCACCGTCATCTCGATCCGCATGGCGATCAGCTCGCTGAGCGTGGCGGCCGCGCGGCCGAGGCCGATATTGAAGATCTCGCGGACCGCGTCCGTCTGGTCGGCGTTCAACTGCACGGGATTCCTCCTCGCCTGCCTACCAAGGCATCCTGCACCCTGCGGCAGATGTCTTCACCCCGGGCCGGCTTCTGCAAGAACCCGCTCACGCCCAGGTTCTCGCAGAGCTCGCGGGTGCTCGCCTGGATGTCGGCGGTCACCACCACCACGGGCAGGTCGGAGCCGCCGGCACGCAGGCGGCTGAGGAACCCGGGGCCGTCGAGCACCGGCATCAGCATATCGAGCAGCACGCAGTCGGGGGCGTGCGTCGCGACCATCTCCAGGCCGACCTCCCCATCCGACGCCTCGAACACCTCGTGACCGGCCCTCCGGAGGGCCTCGATGGCCCGGATGCGGCTGAATCTCGAGTCATCGACTACCAGGATCTTCGCCATCGCTCTAGCGCCCTTCTGCCCATCGGGTCCCGGGATCGGGCGGCCCACCTGGGGGACACCGACCCTTGATCAATCCTAGGACGCGCCTCTATCTCAGGGCGCGCCGTCCGGGGAATTTCGAAATTTCGATCGCTGACACAGCGGTGCCCGGGGCGTGTCCTAGGATATTGGGGAGTGGCCCGGTGCAACGCCTCCACCAGTGAACGCCAATGGGTCACCTTGATTAACCCGTCCCCGCACGTCGATTAACCCGTCCCCGCACGTCGCAGTGAGAAGCCGTCGCATGGGTGAGATGGACCTGGCGATCCAAGAGTTCCTGATCGAGAGCCGGGAGAACTTGGACCAGCTCGACCGCGACCTGATCGCGATCGAGAAGGACCCGGGCAGCCGGGAGACGCTCGACCGCATGTTCCGCACCTTCCACACCATCAAGGGCACCTGCGGCTTCTTCGACTTCCCCAGGCTCGAGACGGTCACCCATGCCGGCGAGGGCCTGCTCTGCGACCTGCGCGAGGGAAGGCTGGCCTGGAGCCTGGCGATCACCGGCATCCTGCTGGAACTGGTCGACGTCGTGCGTCGACACCTGGCGGGGATCGAGCGCACCGGCACGGAACTCGAAGAGGACGATTCTTTTCTGGTCGAAGCGCTGGGACGTCTGCGAGACAGAGGGCACGACACGTCCGGCCCGCCGATCGTCCCGGGACCGGGTTCGATTGCAGCCCCCGCTCGACCCGTGGCGCGGGCCGCGGCCGCCGCGACGCCGTTCTCCGGGCTCGCGCCCGCCTCGCGCGGCGAGCCGGCGGACGGGTCTCCCGCCGCGAGCCCGAGCGAGGGGACGATCCGCGTCGATGTCGGCCTGCTCGACAAGCTGATGAACCTGGTCGGCGAACTCGTCCTGGCCCGCAATCAGATCTTCCGCTTCACTGTTGACGACCACACCTCTTCGATTGAGGGCGCCGTCCAGCGGCTCAGCCTGATCACTTCCGAGCTGCAGGAAGGGGTGATGCGCACCCGGATGCAGCCGATCGGCAACCTCTGGAATCGATTCCCCCGCCTCGTCCGCGATCTCTCGCTGCAGTGCGGCAAGCGGGCCAAGATCGAGATGGTCGGCAAGGCGACCGGCCTCGACAAGACGGTCCTCGAGGCGATCAAGGACCCGCTCACGCACCTCATCCGCAACGCCATTGACCACGGGATCGAGTTCCCCGAGGAACGCCTCGCCGTAGGCAAGCCCGCGGAGGGAACGATCCACCTGCGGGCCTATCACGAGGGGGGGCTGGTCAACATCGAGATCCACGACGACGGCGCGGGCGTCGCTCCGTCGCGGATCAAGCAGAAGGCCCTGGAGCGGAACCTGATCTCCCCCGAGCAGGCCGCGCGGCTCGACGATCGCGACCTGTTGCGGCTGATCTTCCAGCCCGGATTCTCCACGGCCGAGACCGTGACCAGCGTCTCGGGGCGCGGCGTCGGCCTGGACGTCGTGAAGACCAACGTCGAACGGATCGGCGGCACGGTCGATCTCCAGAGCGAGCCGGGGCAAGGGTCGACCTTCAAGGTGAAGATCCCGCTGACCCTGGCCATCATCCCGGCGATGATCGTCACCAGCGGCGGCGACCGCTACGCGATTCCCCAGGTCAGCCTGCTCGAGCTCGTCCGCCTGGAAGGGGAGGATGCCTGCCGACGCATCGAGTGGATCCAGGGCGTGCCGCTCTACCGCCTCCGCGGCGAGCTGCTCCCCCTGGTCGACCTCAACCGGATCCTCGGCGGTGCACCGCCCCAGCCCCCCGCCCCAGGGGTTGACCCGGTCGCGAACATCGTCGTCCTCCAGGCCGACAACCGCCGGTTCGGCCTGATCGTGACCGAGGTCATTGACACCGAGGAGATCGTGGTCAAGCCCCTGGCCTGGCAGCTCAAGAAGATCCCGATCTACTCGGGCGCCACGATCATGGGCGACGGCCGGGTGGCGCTCATCCTCGATGTCCTGGGCATCGCCCGCACGGCCGGGATGAACGCGCAGGGCGGCGAGTGCGCGTGCGCCCGATCCGACGTGGCGGCCGACGCCACGCGGTCCTTCCTGCTGATCGGCCTCGGTGACGGCCGCCGGCTCGCGCTGCCGCTGGAGGTGGTGTCGCGGCTCGAGGAGATCGACGCGGGCACCGTCGAGACCACCGTCAACCGCGAGGTCGTGCAGTATCGAGGAGGCATCCTGCCCTTGGTGAATCTTGCCACGCGGTTCGGCGGCGCGACCGCGCCTCGGGACCGACTTCAAGTCGTCGTCGCGTCCGACAACGGCCGCGACGTCGGCTTCGTCGTCGAGAGCATCCTCGACATCGTGAGCGCGACGCCGGAGGTGCGAGACCTCGGCAATAGTCCCGGGATCCTCGGCACCGCGGTCCTCCAGCGCCAGGTCATCGACCTGCTTGACGTGCCCTCCCTGATTCATGGGCCCGCCGCGACGATGAAAGGGGCCTGAGCGATGGGTTGCATACGGCAATTCTGCACCTTCTCGCTCGGCGAGCTGTCCTTCGGCGTGGACGTCCGGTCGATCCAGGAGGTCATCCTGCACCACGAGATGACCCGCGTGCCCACGGCCGCGCCGGTCGTCCGAGGGTTGATCAACCTGCGCGGCCAGATCGTGATGGCGATCGACCCGCGGCGACGGCTGGGCCTCCCCCCGAGGCGGTCGGAGGCCGAGTCGATCAACGTGATCCTGAGGACGGAAGATCAGCCGGTGAGCCTCCTGGTCGACGCGGTGGGCGACATCCTCGATCTCGGCGAGGAACAGATGGAGCCTCCCCCCGAGACGGTTCGGGGCGAGATCCGCGGGCTCATCCTGGGCATCTACAAACTCCCGGATCGGCTCCTGCTCATCCTGGACACCGAACGTATGGCGGACTTCGACGCGGCGACCGAGTCCGCGGCCTGACGAACATCGAGACAGGTCCCTCTCGCAACGATCCACCCCCGTCCCCGCGGACGGCCCTCTCTACACTGAGATTGGAGCCCCTGATGCAGTCGAGTAGCACGAGGAAGCGCGCCATCAAGCCGACGATCAGCAACGGCGACCACGACCAGGAACACGCCCTTGGGACGATCGAGGACCCCGCCCCGAACGGCCAACAAGGGGACTACCGCTCCCAGCTGGAAGAGGCCAACTCGAATGCACGGGCCATCTTCAAGATCATCGAGGCGCTGGGCCGGGTCACCTCCGCCGACGAGGCCGTGATCGCCGCCATCGAGACGGTGCGCGAGGCGTTCGGGTGGGTGTATGGCTCGTACTGGGCCATGGACCCGGTCGACCGGTCGCTGCGGTTCTCGCTGGAATCGGGATCGGTCAACGAGGAATTCCGCCAGATCACTGCGACGGCCCGCTTCCGCGAGGGGGAAGGGTTGTCGGGCCGCGCATGGGAGGCACGCGAGCTGATCTTCGTGGCCAACCTGGCCGACATGAAGGACTGTTGCCGCGCCCCGATCGCTCGCAAGGCGGGGGTCCGGTCGGGCATCTGCTTCCCGATCATCGTTGCCGATCAGGTCATCGGCACGATGGACTTCTTCGCGCTGGAGACCCTCACCCCGTCGCCCGAGCGGCTGGAGGTCCTGCGCAGCGTCGCCCGGTCAGTCTCCTCCGCCGTTGAGAGGCTGCGCGGCCAGGATCAGCTCAAGCAGCAGGCCCGATCGGTCCAGCGCCAGGTGGACGAGATCCTGGCGGTCGTCGCGGCGGCCGCCAAGGGGGATCTGACGCGCGAGGTGACGGTCCGGGGTGACGACGCGATCGGCCAGATCGGCGTGGGACTCCAGCGGCTCTTCACCGACCTCCGCGGGAACATGGAGGTCATCGGCTCGACCGCGCAGACCCTCTCGGGGGCCTCGGTCGAGCTCTCCTCGATCAGCCAGCAGATGTCCTCGAACGCCGAGTCCACCTCGGCGCAGGCCGGCGTCGTGTCGGCCGCCTCCGAAGAGGTCAGCAGGAACATCCAGACGATGGTCACCAGCGTCGAGGAGATGGGGGCGAGCATCCAGGAGATCGCCAAGAACGCGAGCGAGGCGGCCAGCGTGGCCGCCACCGCCGTCCAGATCGCCGACAAGACGAACGCCACGGTCGCCAAGCTCGGCGAGAGCAGCGCCGAGATCGGCAAGGTCATCAAGGTCATCACCGCCATCGCCCGCCAGACCAACCTGCTCGCGCTGAACGCGACCATCGAGGCCGCACGCGCCGGGGATGCCGGACGTGGCTTCGCCGTCGTGGCCAACGAGGTGAAGGAGCTGGCCAAGGAGACCGCCCGCGCCACCGAGGAGATCGGCCGGAAGATCGAGGCCATCCAATCCGATACCAATGGCGCCGTGGGGGCCATCCGCCAGATCGGCGCGATCATCAACCAGATCAACGACTTCCAGGGCACCATCGCCAGCGCCGTCGAGGAGCAGACCGTGACGACGAACGAGATGTCCCGCAACCTCGTCGAGGTCGCCAAGGGCAGCGCCGAGATCGCCGAGAACATCGCGACGCTCGCCAAGGCCGCCGAGAGCACCAGCCGCGGCGCGGCCGACACCCTGAAGTCGTCCGAGGACTCGGCCCGGATGGCCAGCGAGCTCCAGCAGCTCATCGGCCGTTTCACTTACCTGGGATGACGCGAGGTTGTCAGGACCCGTCGGACCCGAGGAGACCGCCGTGCGTGCCCTGATCGTCGAGGATTCGTGCGCGACGCGCACCATCCTCAGCCAGATCCTGCGGGGCCTCGGATTCCAGGTCGTCGAAGCGGGCGACGGCTCCGAGGGGCTCGTACGCTTGGAGGAGACAGGCGGGGCCGACCTCGCCCTGGTCGACTGGAACATGCCCGGGATGAACGGCATCGACTTCGTGCGCGCGGTGCGCCGGCGGGCGGCGCACGACTCGATGCGGATGATGATGGTCACCACCGAGACCGAGCTGGAAAGCATCGCGCGGGCCCTGGAAGAAGGCGCGGATGAATATGTGATGAAACCATTCACGCGCGAGGTCATCGCCCAGAAGCTCGAGTTGATGGGCTTGTGGCTCGAGTAGGTCCGGGGGCCGGGGGCGACGATGGGCAAGGTCCGCGTGCTGATCATCGACGACGCCGTGGCGATCCGCCGCCTGCTCTCCGAGGCGCTCGCGAGCGACCCGGAGCTGGAGGTGGCCGGCGTGGCCGCGAACGGGCGGATCGGCCTGGCGATGATCCCTCAGTCCCGCCCCGACGTCCTGGTCCTCGACCTGGAGATGCCCGAGATGGACGGCCTCCGGGCCCTGGCGTTGATCCGCGACCGGTACCCGAAGCTGCCGGTCGTCGTCTTCAGCGCCCTGACCCATCGCGGCGCGACCGCCACGTTCGACGCCCTCGCGCTCGGCGCGAACGACTACGTGACCAAGCCCACCAGCGTCGAAGGTCCGGGCTCGGTCGCGCGGATGATCCGCGAGCAGCTCGCGCCGAAGCTCAAGCTCTTTGGCGGCCACGCCGCCGGGGCCACGGCCCGGCCACCGGCCGTCGCCCCGGTCCGCGAGCATCCGGGGCCGGCGGCACGGCGCCCCGAGGTCGTCGCGATCGGCATCTCCACGGGGGGCCCGAACGCGCTGGCGTCCCTCTTGCCGGGATTGCCGGGTGACTTTCCCGCGCCCATCCTGATCGTGCAGCACATGCCGCCGATCTTCACGCGGCTGCTGGCCGAGCGGCTCAACGCGCACTCGGCGATCGCCGTCTCCGAGGCCGAATCGGGACAGGTCGTCGGGCCCGGCCAGGCCGTCCTGGCACCGGGCGATTGGCACCTGGTCGCCGAGCGGCGCGAGGACCAGGTGCGGGTCGCGACGCACCAGGAGCCCCCGGAGCACTCCTGCCGCCCGGCGGTCGACGTGCTCTTCCGCTCGGTCGCCCGGGCGTTCGGCCCGGCCGCGCTCGGCGTGGTGATGACCGGCATGGGGCGGGACGGGCTGTGCGGCTCCGAGGAGATCCGCCTGGCGGGGGGGCGGATCCTCGCGCAGGACGAGGAGACCAGCGTGGTCTGGGGCATGCCCGGGTACGTCGTCCGGGCGGGGCTGGCCGACCGGGTCGTGCCCCTGGACCAGCTCGCGGTTGAGATCGCCCGAAGGGTGCGAGGGGATGTCGCCAGCAGGCGGCATCCCGCTTGAGAGGCTGGGCGTGCGGCCGCAACGCTCGATTCATGGCCGGAAGGGGACGAGGCTCGTCAAGCCATCGGGTCTCTCATGTCGCTGAGCACCACCGACTTCGATTACATCCGGAGGCTCGTGCGCGACCGCTCGGCGATCGCCCTGGAGGAGGGGAAGGCCTACCTGGCGGAGGTCCGACTGGGCAGCCTGGCGCGCCGCGAGGGATTCCCCTCGCTGGAAGACCTGATCGCGAAGGTCCGCGCCGATGGCGACCACATCGGCGGGCTCCAGCAGCGCGTCGTGGAGGCGATGACGACGAACGAGTCCTCCTTCTTCCGCGACGTCCATCCCTTCGAAGCCCTTCGCAAGGTGCTCATCCCAGAACTGATCACCCGCCGCGCCGGCACGCGGCGACTCCGGATCTGGTGCGCCGCCTGCTCCAGCGGTCAGGAGCCGTACAGCCTCGCGATGCTCCTGCGCGAACACTTCGGTTCACGGCTCGAGGGCTGGGAGGTCTCGATCCTCGCCAGCGACCTCTCCACCGAGATGCTCGAGCGGGCCATGGCGGGGCGTTACAGCCAGATGGAGGTCAACCGGGGCGTCCCCGCTGCTCTGCTGGTCAAGGCGTTCCGCAAGGAGGGGCGCGACTGGCAGATCAAGGA
>JAFANO010000113.1 GCA_019232645.1 Planctomycetaceae bacterium
GCGTCAGGATTTCGCCAATCTGGGCACATGAGCTCTGGTGAACCTCCACTTGTGCGGACCCGGTCAGGGCGGGCCGAGTGGTCCGCACCGAGAAGAGGTTTCCCCCACTGCCCAGAGGAGAGCCGTCCGACCCCGCCGAATGCGGCGAATTCGAGGACATCGGACGTTGCCGGCCCGATGATGAATCCGGGGCGAAGTGCCTCGGCTGCTGCTGCTCATTGGCAAGTCGGTTGCGATTCGAAGCATCTTCTCGATCTGTAATGCGTTAGCAAAGGAGGTCTTCTGACATTACCCGATGTTCCGCCATCGGTCTGCTACCCCAGCGGGCGTCACCGGCAACGGCGAGGTCCGAAGCCTGGGGGACAACGTAACCTCGATCCTCGGATCGGCCGTGAACGCGCGAGCCGACACGGCGACTGCCAGCATCACGGCGGTCGGGGGCCAGCAGTCCGGGACAGGTCAACCCAGGTGAAGTGCTGGTAAAGGCCGTGACCAAAGCCAAGCCGAAGATGCTCTCAGGCTTGAACCAAAAGGTATGTGGTCAGGGACAGGGGCTCCGAATTCTCCTGTCGCGGATGATGCACCACCGGCCGATAGGCACGACCTCACCCCGGAGCGATCGAGCAGGTGAACGAAGTAACCTCCGTTGTCTCCCCGCGAGGGAAGGCGGACTGCAAAGGACGCTGATGAGGCAGCGGAGGAGGGATGAGGGAGGAAGCCAAGGCCGCTCGGTAATCGAGCGGATAGAGGGTGAGTCCCCCACGGACGACATCCCCTCGCCGCGAAAGCGGGCTGACTTCCCTCGGGTGTTCCGTCACGAGAGAACCTCGGCCAACCGACTCAGGGGGACAAGCAGACATGTCGGCGGCAGAAATGCTCGCTGGTGCGGCTCCCGAGCGGACGCCCGACTGGCACTCCATCGACTGGAGGAAGGTCGGGCATACGGTCCGTCGGCTCCAGGCGCGTATCGTGAAGGCCGTCGCGGAGGGCAGATGGAATAAGGTCAAGGCTCTGGTCTATCTGCTCACGCACTCGTTTAGTGGCCGGGCTCTGGCCATCTTGCGAGTCGTCAGTAATTCGGGTGCGAAGACTCCCGGTGTGGACGGAATCCTCTGGAATACACCGGAGTCCAAGTCGGCCGCTTTCGGCACCCTGCGTCGGCACGGTTACCAACCGCAACCGCTCCGCCGGGTGTTCATTCCCAAAAGCAATGGCAAATTGCGCGGCCTCGGGATTCCCACTATGACCGACCGGGCCATGCAAGCACTCCACTTGCTCGGCCTCGATCCCATCGCGGAATCGCACGCCGACGGCCATTCCTATGGCTTTCGACTGGAACGCCGCTGTGCCGATGCGCTCGCCCAAACTCATCTCTTATTGAGCCATCGGCACGGTCCGGAATGGATTCTCGAAGGGGACATCAAAGCATGCTTTGATAAAATCAGCCATGAATGGCTGTTGGATCATGTCCCCATGGACAAGTCATTGCTGAGACGATGGTTGGAAGCGGGTTTCCTGGAGAAGTACGCCTGGTTCGCCACCACGGAAGGAACCCCTCAAGGCGGGACCATTTCACCCGCGCTGGCGAATTGGACCCTGGATGGACTGCAACGGCTCCTGACGGAACACTTCGCCCGGACGCCGAAGGGACAAGGGAAGTCGAAAGTCCACCTGGTCCGCTATGCGGATGACTTCTTGATCACGGGCACCTCGAAGGAACTCCTCCGTGACCAAGTTCAACCTCTCGTGGCTCATTTCTTGAAGGGACGCGGTCTGGAACTCTCCCACGAGAAGACCAGGATCACGCATATCGAAGCGGGCTTCGACTTTCTGGGACAGAACATACGACGCTACCGTTGCGGCAAGGTCCTGACCAAGCCGTCATCACCAAGCGTCAAGACGTTATTGGCCAAGATCCAAGAGACGATCGACCGCTCGGGCAGCCAGACGGCAGGAGAAATGATCCAGCGTTTGAATCAGCAAATCAAGGGCTGGACCATGTACCACCGTTACGCGGCGAGCAAGCGCACCTTTAAGTACGTCGATCACCGGATCTCTCGAATGGTATGGCGCTGGTGCCGGCGACGGCACCGGAAGAAAGGCTGGAAGTGGATCAAGACGACCTATTTCCCGCGCGACGGTCATCGCCACGCGGTCTTTACCGGTCGGCTGCTGAACCCGAAAGGCCAAGGCCGGCCGATCCAGTTGATGGAAGCAGCCAAGGTACGGATCATTCGCTACGTGAAGATCCGGAGCGCTGTGAATCCCTACGATCCAAAGTGGGAACTGTACCTGGAAGCACGGTGGGGTTGGCAACTAACCCAGACGCGGGCGGGTTACAGTCGGATCGAATATCTCTGGAAGGAACAAGAGGGACGATGTGTGGTCTGTGGTCAACCCCTGCGACTCGCAGAGGAGGACTACCAGATCCATCATCGGATCTGGCGCAGCCGAGGCGGTCCGGATACGGCGGACAACTTGGAGTTGTTGCATGCCAACTGTCATCGGCAGATCCACGTGCAAGAACGACCGACGAAAGCGGCCGCGTCCCGCGAGGGGCGTTTGTGAAGGCCTGAGCTGGATGAGGGGCAACTCTCATGTCCAGTTCTAAGGGGGCGGGGAAGTAGCAATACTTCCCTGCTACCCGGCATGAGGGTCAGATCTGTCCCCGAGGCGAGGCGCGCCCTCGGGGGACCAACGTCGCTGCGCCAGACGAGAAGTCCTGTCACTGGTAGCATGCCTGCCATCCCTCTTGGTTGAGTGAAGGCATGGCCCTGCACGTCAGCGGTGATCGTCCGAGCCACCCGGCGCGCCGAGCGAACCCAATGTGCCGAGGCGGAAGTCCTGACCGAAACGGGGGAAAGCAACAGCGCCGAGCGAACCCAATGCGCCGCACCGACCGAACCCAACCTCGAGGCGCAAGTCCCATGCACGACGGCATAAATGGCGGCGTCGAGCGAACCCAATGCCGGGGTTGAAATCGCGGTGGGCGGCCGGGGTCTCGTCGTCGAGGCCGCGGAGCTTGGGACGTC
>JAFANO010000197.1 GCA_019232645.1 Planctomycetaceae bacterium
GGGTAGCCGGGGTCTCGGCTTCGAGACCTCAAAGCTCATACGCATTCCAGAGAGTTTGCATGCTCTGTCCGGATCTCAAATTTGAGATTTCCTCTTTCAAATCCTCTCAAATTTGGGATTTCCCATTTCAAATCAGCAGACAGGGCGCACAACATACCTGGAACCCGTATCAGGCCATCGCCCCGGGGACTCGACGCCCAGACTCAACCACCGACCGCCTACTCGACACGTTGACGTTCCGATCCCCGAAGTAGCGATGCCCGGCGGCCGCACCTCGGGCATTCGAGGCGCCTCGCGGGCGCTCGCTCTGGTGATCGGAACGGGGCGATCTGGCCGCCGAGACCGCCGAGGCCGGGGCCTCGACCGCCTCCTTCGACCCTCCGAAGACCTTGCCAAGGGGGCAGACCTCGCCATTTGGTCCAAAGGCGACGCGCCGATTTTGGCGGTTGTTCCAGAACCACACACGTCTTTCCTTATGCAAATTGCCAGGCCCTCACGACCCCGACGACCATCAAGCTGGATCGCTCTAAAGCTCTTGCCGGAAAGCGGGAAGCGCGTTCAAGGGTGATCCACGGGCTGTCGATACTTGGTGTGGCTCGCCAAGGTTAAGCCACGGCGAGGACTCGGGAGCACCGAACGGCTGGTGTCCTCAGGCGGAGTAGGCCGAAAGGCCTCGGGTACTCGGGAAGACCCGTCGATGGAGGATGCCTTGGACCTGCCCAAGAGGGGTGGAGCGAGACGGTCGGCCGGATTCGCCGCCCTTATCGAATCGTTTGCCAAGGAGAAATGTCTCCCATGTTGAAGCCCTTGACGATGAGCCTCAGCCTCGCCGTCGCTCTTGGTGTGTGCAGTGCGAGTATGGCGGGGGCGGGGTTGTGTGGGATTGCCTCGCCGCAGGGACCGTGCCCCTCACCGCAGGGACCGTGCCCCTCGCCGCAGGGAGCGTACCCCTCGCCGCAGGGTTGCGGCCTGAGTGGTCTCTGCGGAGGTGGTGGCGGCCGGAAGATTCCGAGCCTTTTCAGCTACTTCAACAAGCCGAAGTGCTACACCTACGAGTGGGTCCTGAAGAAGAAGCGGGTCTGGGGTTGCGGTGGTGCCTCCTACGCGCCCACGACCTGCGCCAAGCCGGTCTATCCCTCGGGTCAGGCTTGCGCCAGCGCGCAAGCGTATGGCGGCGGCCCGAGCTACATCCCGACGGCCTTCGGCAGCGGTCAGTGGGGCACGGGCCCTGCGGTAGGCCCGGCCGCCCCGACGATGCCGGCCCCCACCCCGGCCCCCGCCCCCGCCCCGAGCGGCGAGGAGGCCCCGCCCGCCCCCGAAGTGACCCCGTCGACGCCCGCTCCGCCGACGCCCGCTCCGTCGGCCCCGGCCCCGGCTGCCCCGTCCGCACCTGAGGCCCCGTCCGCACCGGCTCCGCCGGCCCCCCCGGCTCCGCCGGCGCCCCCGGCCCCGACCCCCGGCCCGACCAGCAGCCTGCTCTTCTCGAATCCATCGGGCAACTGAGCCAGTCGATTCGTGATGGAATCGAGGGTCCGCTCCTCCTCGGAAACCTCCTCCGACTGAGCGGACCCGAAAAATCACTGGAAACCACGACGGCCCATGCATCCTGAGATGTGTGGGCCGATTCCTTTTGGTTGTCCGGTGTCCACACGCGTTTTGCCCAGGTGCCGTTTCCGCAGGGGTGGTTTCCGCGTAGAGTGGATGATGCGAGGGTGATAAGACGCGGGAGTCAACGACCGTCGCCTGAAGGCGACGGCTTGTAGAAGGGCTACTACGACGCAAGCGTTCGACTAGAGGGCCCCGCCGCTCCGGCACTGCGGGGCAGACGCGCAGCGGGCTACAAGGACTCTGCGGATGCTTCTCCAGTCCCGGACCCTCCTGGCCGCGCCCAAGCCGACGATGCCCCTCGGGGCGTCTAAGCCCGTTGCGCAACCTCGAGGAGAGAAGACGGGCGCCCGACCCGGCCGGATGCCGGCAGCTTTCGGGCATTTCTCCGACCTCGTCGGGAGACGCGTCGGTTTCCTGTTCATCCTCGATTCTCGGGAGGCCGGCGCTGCCCCCGTCGCCTTCAGGCGACGGTCCCCGCGCCGGATCCTTATGGTCATCCAAGAGCGAAACGTCCTCATGAATCGAAGGCTCGCGCGGTTTGGTGTGTTGCTGGCCCTGGTGGCCCTGGCGCCGGACAAGGCGCGGGACCCGGAGGTCGGCAAGTCGTATCAGGTCCCCTACCGGCTCACCGACACGAACCACTTCCTGGTCCGGGTCCGGATCAACGGCAAGGGACCATTCAACTTTCTGGTCGATACCGGGGCCCCGGCGCTGTTCGTGGCGACCGAGACGGCCCGCAAGATCGGCCTGGAGCCCGCCAAGGGCGAGTTCTGGACGCCGGTCGAGCGGCTCGACTTCGAGGGCGGGGCGCGCCTGACTCACATCAAGGCCCGGGTGGAGGACCCGTTCCAGCTCGTTGGCATGAACGCGCTGGGGCTCCCGGGGGTGTCGATCGACGGCATCCTCGGGTTCACGGTCCTGGCGCGGTTCCGCCTGGAGCTCGACCCGACGCGGGACCGGATGACCTGGACCCGGCTCGACTTTGAGCCGCCAGACCCCCCCGCGCCGCGCCGGGAGGCCAACGAGCTGCCCCCGGCCGAGGTCCAGGCGATGAACATGCTCGGACCGGTCGCCAAGTTCGCCGCCGCGCTGGTCGGCCGGCAGCCCGAGGAGCGGCTCCGCCCTCGCGGCTCGCTCGGCCTGGAGCTGGACGAGGCCGACGGCGCGGTCCGTGTCGTCCGGGTCCTGGCCGAATCGCCCGCCGCCAGGGGGGGCGTCCGGGACGGCGACCGGCTGACCCGGATCCTCGACTACGACGTCGCCAGCGTGAAGGCCGCGCGCGAGGCCGTCGCCAACGTGTCCCCCGGCGACCGCGTCCCGATCACGGTCCGGCGGGGCGAGGAGGTCCAGGAACTGACGCTGACCGCCGGGGAGGGGCTCTGATGCCGATGACCACGAACCTGCGCCATCGAATCGTGCCGATGACCCTGCTGGCCGGCCTGGCGATCGCCGGCATCGGCACCGCCCTGACTCCGGGCCGGGCCCAGGCCGAGTCCCCGAAGGCCGCGTCGGGCAAGGCGAAGGCGGACATCCCGTTCGAGATGCTGCCGACGAACCACATGGTCGTCCGCGCCCGGATCAATGGCAAGGGGCCGTTCCGGCTGGTCTTCGACGTCGGGGCGCCGATCACCCTGCTGGGCAACAAGGCGGCGGTGGCCTCGGGGGTGATCCAGGCCAACGCCCCGCGCGCGCTGCTCTTCTCGATCCGGGGCGAGGCCGAGGTGACGACGCTCGAGGTCGGCGACCTGACCGTCAAGGACCTGCCGGTGATCGTCCTCGACCACCCGATCCTCAAGGCCCTCGGCGAGGTCCTGGGCAAGCCGCTCGACGGGATCATCGGCTACACGCTGTTCGCGCGATACCGGACGACCATCGACTACCAGGCGCGGCGGATGACCTTCGAGCCGGTCGACTTCGCGGTCCGCAACCTGATCAGGGACCTGCCCGACCGCCTGGTCGGTCCGAAGGTGGCGAAGCATCGCGTGTTGGCCCCCGGCGCCCTCTGGGGCCTGACGGTGGGCGAGCCCGAGGGGGACCTGTCGTCGCCCGGCGTGCCGGTCCGCAGCGTCCTGCCCGACTCCCCGGCCGCCGCCGCAGGCGTCCGGCCCGGCGACGTCCTGACCACCGTCGACGGCCGCTGGACCACCTCGATCAACGACACCTACGCCGCCGCCGCGACCGTCGCCCCCGGCCAGTCCGTGCCGGTCGTCGTCCTCCGCGACGGCCAGGAGCTGACCCTGATGATCCAGCCCGTCGAGGGCTTCTGATCCTGATCGGAATCGGATGGGATGGAGCCACGGATGGACCCCACCCCCCCTGCCCTTTCCGAGCCCGACGCGCCACTCGCGCCCCCCGTCTCGCACCCCTGGGACGGGTTCCTGGCGGGCCCGGAGAACGAGCTGGCCCACGCCAGCGTGCTGGCGCTGGCGCGGGGCGACGGGGAGGGGCTCTCGCCGCTGGTGCTGCACGGGCCGTCGGGGGCGGGCAAGTCACGGCTCCTGGCGGGCCTGGTCGCCGAGCGGCTGCTGCGCCGGCCCGAGTCGGCGGTGGCGCACCTGGGGGCCGAGGCGTTCGCCGCGGCCTGCGCCGAGGCGGCCGGGCAGCCCGGCGGCTGGGCCGAGCTCCGGGGGCGGTTCCGGCGGCTCGACCTGTTCGTGCTCGAGGACCTGCACGCGCTGGAGCGGGCCCCGCTGGCCCTGGGCGAGCTGACGCACACGCTCGACGCGCTGAGCGAGGTTGGGGCCGTGGTGGCGGTCTCGGCGCGGGTGGGGCCGGGGCAGTGGTCGGGCTGGCCGAGCCGGCTGGTCAACCGGCTGATCGGCGGCCTGGCCGTCCGGATCGACGCGCCGGGCCTGGCGTCGCGACGCCGCTACCTGCTCGAGCGGGCCCGGGCGCGGGGCGTGGCGCTGACGGCCGACGCGGTCGAGGCGCTGGCCGAGGCCGCCGACGGCTACCGGACCCTCGACGGCTGGCTCGCCCGCCTGGCCTTGACCGCCCGGCTCGAGCGCCGACCGCTCGACCGCCGCCTGGTCGCCCCCTTCCTGGCCGACGACGCCTCAATGCCCGCGCCGACGATCGAGCAGGTCGCCCGCGCCGTGGCGATGAAGTTCGGCGTCACGCTCCGCGACCTCCGTGCCACCACCCGCCGCAAGACGATCGTCGAGCCGAGGCACCTGGCGATGCACCTGGCACGGTCGGTGACCGGCCTGAGCTTCCAGGCCATCGGCGCCTACTTCGGCGGCCGCGACCCGGCCACGGTCCGCCACGCCTGCCGGATGGCCGCCGACCGCATCGCCACCGACCCTGCCCTGGCCGCCTCCGTCGTCGCACTCTGCCGCCCCTGGCATCGCGGCGCGCCGGAGGACTCGTCCCCCGATCCTTGATCATTCCCCTCTCGCGCCGGAAAAAGGCCGGGGTGAAGGGGCCTCCGGGAGATACCGAATCGTCTGGATAGGGTAATCTTCGCGGTGTGTTTATCGGCCCCTAGATTCTTACCCCCGAACTTCTACGCAAGATGCGGAGAAGTTCTCTGAACAGTAACTGCGTGCTAGGCTGCCAGTTCCGGCCAGGTACAACGAGAGAGTTGGATCGCTACTCCCAGCAGGTGCCGGCCTCGTTCGGTGACCCGCCAACGCCGTGTGCGCGGGATCTTCGCCACCTGATGCCGGACGTGCAGACGTTTGAGCAACCGCCCCACTGCTGCGCTGGCGCGGCGTTGCTGGCCCATGGTCTTGAGCCGACCGAACAACGGTTGCCGGATATCACCATTGCGAAACCCGCGGGCGATGTGGTCCCCATCCAGGACCGCCCGGAACAGGCGCACGTCGTCACGCCGCGCCGGGTTGAAGCCGGCATAGCTGCGGCCGTCGACCACCTTGGGCTCGGTCAGTTGCCGCAGTTCCGGGTAGGCCGGCGGCGGGTCGTTCACCACCGCCAAGGCGTCCAGGTAGCGACGGTTGCAGGCCAGGGCCTGCTCCTGATAGTCAACCAAGGAGGACACGCTCTTGGTCATGGGATAATAGCCGGCCGAGGATGTACCGTCGCGATGGTACTGGGTGCGATAGACCCAGAACTCCTTCGCACTGTTGATGACCGTCTCGATGCGAAGGATCGTGCTGAACTTGTCGTCCATCTTCAGCCAGTTGGTCTTCATGCGGTGCTTGATCCGGGTGCCGAACCAGCGCTCGTCTTCGTACTGGGTGTGGACTTCGCCATCGAAGCGGCGATCCCACTTGCGGCCGAGGAAGCCCAGGATGTCCTTGGGGGTAAACGTCCGCACCGCGTAATCCAGCAGCGCACGGTACCGCCCGCTCAGCGCCGTGCGACTCTGGAACAGCAAGTCCGTGGCGTACTCGGCTTGATCGACGACCCAATGCACCGGGTAGCCAGGGAACAGTTCGGACAGCAGCGGGTTGACCTGCCGTGCCCAACGGTTGAGGACCTTCGGCCAGTCGAGCTGAGCAAAGCGATCGGCCAGACGTTGGGCCTGGATGGGATCGTCCAGTTGAGTGAACGCCTTGTGCTGCTGCACGAAGCCCAGTTTCTTCTGCACCATCTGCTGGGCGAGCCATGCGTGGCCATTGACGTAGACCTGGATGGTGAACGGCAGCCAGGTCTGCAAGCGGACGTGGATCAGACCGAACTGAGGATCGAGGAAGTAGTAATAGAGGACCCGTTGCTGCCGGGAACGGCTCACGAACTGGGGACGCTCGGGTCCGGGCACGAGGGTGAACGAGGGACAGGTTTCCAGGGTGCAGAGGATCCCCACGAGGCCCTCGGAAATGCCTTGGTCGCGGATGAGGTCCTGGGCCCACTGGTCCTTGCGGAACTGGCCGGTGCGATATTCGTAGGTGCGGCCGGCCTCCCGGGCCCAGTCCTGGGCATGTTGGACCAACCGGTCGGAGTATTGGGGCGCGAGGGTCTTCATAAAGTCACTGCGGCGCACTTTCAGGACCCGATCGACGAAGTACTCGAGTTCACGGGGGGCCGCCAAGGCGAGATGCCCCTTGAAGATGACACGGTCGAAACAGGAGAGCACGGCGACGATCAAGTGAGTAAACTTGGTGACGAAGCGCGACAGCGTCTTCATGGCGTCCTCCTCCGGAGCGGGGCTGGAGCAAACCCCATTCTGAAGGCGGGACGCCGTTTTTGCTCATCCTATTTGGTTGCGGCTTTGCCGCGTTGGGAGGCTCGTCAGAATAAGTTGCCTACTTTTTTCGCTTCCCAGGCTGGATGGAGTAGTTCCACTCGCCGTGGAATGCGTTCGGCGTCAGGTTCACGGCAGCCAGTTGCTCGTCAGTCACTTTGATCCCGGTCGGGTAGTTCTACTGTTTCGGGGTCTTGACTCGCTATAAGAGCATTTGGGATATTCCCTTCCATCACTGATGTTTTTCGGGAGGGAGTCTATTATGGATCGGCGATTTGACACCCGATTGAGGGACTTGTTGGCTCAGGCCGAGGTGCCCCCCGAGTTGATCGACGGTCTGCTGTCGCGACTGGAGACCTTCGTCCACCCGTTTACGGCATCGCTGCGCGAGCCCGAACAACAGCGTCACACGGTCGAGTACCTCACAGGATTGCTCTCGAAACTGGAACACAAGACCGGCGAAGGGATCGCCTATCTGCACGACCAAGAACGGCAAGGCATCCAGAAGTTCGTCGGGCAGGTCCCGTGGGAGGATCGACCCCTGCTCACAACGCTCGCGCGGCAGGTCGGCGACGACCTGGGCGAACCCGACGG
>JAFANO010000303.1 GCA_019232645.1 Planctomycetaceae bacterium
CGGCCGAAAAGCATGGGGAAGTACGGGGCGAGTGGACATGCGCTCGCCCCGGCGATGATCGCCAAGTGTCAGGTTAACCGACGTTCAACCGGGCGTCAATCGCGTCCGGCGGCTCGCGGAAAAATTCGGCGAACTCTATGCATAAAATGGCGGTTCTCCACAAGTTCTTCAGGGTGATGAGACTTCGGGCAGTGAGGGGTCTGCTGTCGGGGGCGTCGGTTGGGCCTGCGAGTTCAGCCCGGCGCGCTTGAGCAAGTCGGCGACGTCGCCGTTGCTGCCGTAGTGCTTCAGGATGTGGGCCTGGATCGTCAGCGCTTTCAGCGTCTCGCCCCGTTGCCTGGCGCGTTCGGCGTCGTTCAACTGGCGGATCACGATCTCGCGGCGCTCGGCAATGGCCTTCCTCACGTCCTCGGCGCGCTTCTGCGCCAGCAACGACCAGGGGCGCTGCTCGGCATCGTCCGGCTTGAGCCGGCGGGCCATCTCCTCCCAGTATTGGATCGCGGCCTGGTCGTCGCCGCGGCCCGATGCCTCGCTGGCGAGGGCGTACGCCTCGATGTACTCGTGCTCGCCCGTCGTCTGCGGCTCGGTGAATCGGGTGCGGACCGGGCTCTCGAGCCGCCGGGCCCGCTCGCCGGCCTCATCCAGCAGGATGCGGTCGCGCCAGGCCCGCGTCTGCTCGCGGTAGGGGTGGTTCGGGAAGTCCCGGTCGAGCGGATCGATGTACGACTGACGCGCCTCGATCCAGTCGGCTCGGCGGCTCGACTCCATCAGCCGCGCGGCTCGTCGGTGGAGATAGGCCGCGCTCGGCGGCCAGAGCATGTAGGCGACGAACCCGAGGCAGGCCACCAGCACCAGGACCAGCAAGGAGACCTCGAGGGTCGCGCGGTTCAACGCGGGGAGGGCGAATCGGCACCCCGACTTCGTCTTCTTGGGCGGCTTCGTCGCGGTCGCGCTCGAGGAGGAGGCCTGGCTCGCGGTGTCCCCCTCGGTGGGCACGACCATCGGGACCGTGTCGCCCTGGCTTGCCTTGTCGCGAAGGTCGGTCAAGGCGACACCGACGGCGGCGGCGTCCCAGGGCCGGTCGGTGGGGGGCTTGGCCATCAGCTTGACGATCAGGTCGTCGAGCGCCTTGGGGATCTCGGGCACCGTGGCCGAGGGCCGAGGGGGCGACTGGCTCAGGTGGGCGTGCATCAGGACGACGGGCGACCCCCCCTCGAACGGCGCCCGGCCGGTCAGCATCTGGTAGAAGACGACCCCCATCGCGTACAGGTCGGTCTTGTGGCTGATCGCGGGCGTCCCGCGGATCTGCTCGGGGGCCATGTAGGCGGCCGTCCCCAGCGTCCGGCCGGTCGCCGTCAGCGCCGTGGCGTCCAGGTCCTTGGCGATCCCGAAGTCGGTCAGCTTGAGCTGGCCCTCGGCCGTGATCATCAGGTTCGAGGGCTTGAGGTCGCGGTGGATCACGCCGTGCTCGTGCGCGTAGTGCAGGGCGTCGCAGAGCTGGATGCCCAGGTCGACCACCTCGCGCCAGGGGAGCGGGCCTCGGCGCCGGAGCATCTGGTCGAGGGTCTCCCCCGGCACGTACTCCATCGCGAAGTACGAGGTCCCCTTGAACCGGCCCAGCGCCAGGAACCGGACGATGTTCGGGTGGCGGAACTGCTGGAGGATCTCGGCCTCGCGGCGGAACCGTTCGTAAAGCTTGCCCTTCTGGCCGACCTCGCCGCCGATGACCTTGACCGCGGCTTGTCGCCCGGTCGTGTCGTTGATCGCGCGATAGACCACCCCCATGGCCCCGGTGCCGAGGATGGCCTCGATGCGGTACGAGCCGAGCTGTTCGCCGATCATGGGTGTCACACCTGCCAGTCAACTGCGTCGTCGAGGGGCCCGGGCCCGACCCGAGCCTCCGGGCCCCCGATCTCTCGGCGTGCGCCGCCTCAGGTCCGCGGCATGATGCACGACATCCCGCCGGCCGCGGGCAGGTAGCTGTTCATCGCATAGTCCATCACCATCCGGTCGGCGTTGAACCGCCAGGCCAGGGTCCGCAGCGCGCTCTTCTGGCGGGCAATCCAGCCGCGGGGCAGCCCCGAGGCGTCGCGCGTGTAGAACAGCGGGATGACCTGGGACGTCAGCGTCTCCAACAAGGCCTTGTGGTCCCGCTCGTCCTGGACCGAGGTGATCGCATGCGACTGGCCGGAGCCGATCGCGAAGCCGTTGGTCCCATCATAAGCCTCGGCCCACCAGCCGTCGAGCACCGAGAAGTTCAGGGCGCCGTTGAGCATCGCCTTCTCGCCCGAGGTGCCGCTGGCCTCCTGCGGCCGACGGGGGTTGTTGAGCCAGACGTCCACCCCCTGCACGAGCTGGCGGGCGACGTTCATGTCGTAGTCCTCGACGAACACGATCCGCTGCTCATACCGCTCCTGCCGGGTCAGCCGGACGATGTTCTGGATCACCTCCTTGCCCATCCGATCCTCCGGGTGCGCCTTTCCCGCGAAGACGATCTGGATCGGCCGATCGGCCGACAGCACCATCTCCGCCAGCCGCTCGGCGTCCTGGATCACCAGCCAGGCGCGCTTGTAGGTCGCGAAACGGCGGGCGAAGCCGATCGTCAGCGCGTTCAGGTCGAGCGCCTGCCGCACCTTCTGCACGGCGGCCTCCCCCTCGCCGCGGCGCTGCGCCTGCATGGCCAGGCGGTTGCGCACGAAATCGATCAGCCGGGCCTTCAGGACCTGCTGCGTCTCCCAGAGCTCGGCGTCCTCCAACCCCTCGATCCCCTGCCAGGTCTCGGGGAACCGCATCCGCTTCGGCCAGTCGACGCCCAGGTGGCGGTCGAAGAGCAGGTGCATCTGCGGCGCCACCCAGGTCAGCACGTGCACGCCATTGGTGATGTGGCCGATCGGCACCTCTTCCTCGGGGCGGTTCGGGTAGAGGGGGTGCCACATCCGCCGCGAGACCTGCCCGTGCAGCGCGGCGACGCCGTTGGCGTGCCGCGACAGCTTCAGGGCCAGCACGGTCATGCAGAACAGCTCGTTCGTGTCGTGCGGGTTGATGCGGCCCAGGCCCATGAAGTCGTCGTACGATAGGTGGAGCGCCTCGCGGAGCTTGCCCAGGTGCTCCTCGACCAGCGACGCGGGGAAGCGGTCATGCCCGGCGGCCACCGGCGTGTGCGTCGTGAAGACGGTCATGATCGCGACGTCGCGGACCGCCTCGCCGAACGGGATCCCGTCGGCCTCCATCTGCGTCCGGATCATCTCCAGCACCGCGAACGCGCTGTGGCCCTCGTTGAGGTGGAGCACCGACGGATGGATGCCCAGCGCGTGCAGCGCACGGACCCCGCCGACGCCCAGCAGCAACTCCTGGCGGATCCGGACGCGCGCGTCGCCGCCGTAGAGCCGCGCCGTCAGCGACCGGTCCCAGTCCGAGTTCTCCGGCACGTTCGAGTCGAGCAGCAGCAGGGTCGTCCGCCCGACCTCGACCCGCCAGACCCGTGCGTGCAGC
>JAFANO010000473.1 GCA_019232645.1 Planctomycetaceae bacterium
GGAAGGCACCTTGCCCGCGGGGGCCCCCGACCGACGCGGTTTCGTGGAACGAGCTGACGGCGCGGACCTCGATCCCCGGCGTCCCGGACAGGGCGACGAGCGCCCCGTCGAGGTTTGCCTTGCGGTCACCGAGGTTGCTCCCCAGACCGATCAGCGCCAAGGTCCCCACGGTGCTCCCTCGCCCGTCAGAGGGCCAACTTGCCGATCCGCTCGACGGCCTCGATCAGCCGGGGGGTCTCGACGGTCATCGCGGCGCGGATGTAGCCGTCGGCGGTCCGACCGAAGCCCAGTCCGGGGGTCGTCACGACGTCGGCCTCGTCGAGCAGGCGGCTGCACAGCTCGGTCGAGGGATAGTTCTTGGGGCAGGGGATCCAGACGTAGAAGGTCGCCTCGGGGGTCGGGACCTCCCAGCCGATCCGGCGCATGCCGGCCAGGAAGGCGTCGCGCCGTTCCTTGTAGAGGGCTCGAATCGGGGGGGTCAGGGTCGCGTACTGGTCGAGCGCGGTCTTGGCGGCGAACTGGATCGCCGTGAAGATGCCCGAGTCGGTGTTCGCCTTGACCTGCCCCAGGGCCGCGATCAGCGGAGCACCGCCGATCGCGAAGCCGACGCGCCAACCGGTCATGTTGAACGTCTTCGAGAGGCTATGGAACTCGATCGACACGTCCCTAGCGCCCTCGATTTGAAGCAGGCTCGGCGCGGGACGGTCGAAATAGATCTCGTTGTACGCCGCATCCTGCGCGATCACGAGGTTGTGCGCCCGGGCCAGGTCGACGACCTCCTGGAAAAACGGGAGGTCGACCGTCCCTCCGGTCGGATTGTTGGGATAGTTCAGGAACATCAGCCGCGCGCGGGTGAAGACGTCGTTGGGGATCGCCTCCAGGTCGGGTCGGAACCCCAGCGACGGCTCCAGCGGCATCGTGTAGACATCGGCCCCGGTGAAGAGGCTGCTGCTCCGGTAGACGGGATAGCACGGGTCGGGGGCCAGGCTGATCTCGCCGGGGTTCAGGACGGCCAGCGGGAAGTGCGCGATCCCCTCCTTCGAGCCGATCAGCGGCAGGATCTCGCTGTTCGGGTCGAGGTCGATCCCGTACCGGGCCTTGCAGAACGACGCGATCGACTGGCGCAGCTCGGGCGAGCCCTGGTCGAGCGCGTACTGGTGGAACGCCGGGTTCTCGACGTGATGTTGGAGGCTCCGGATGATCGCCGAAGGGGTGGGACGGTCGGGGTCGCCGACCCCCAGGTTGATCACGTCGCGACCCGCGGCCAGCGCGGCCTTCTTCTTCTTGTCGATCTCGGCGAACAGGTACGGCGGGAGTTTCTGGAGGCGCTCGGCCTTCACGAATGGCATCGGCATCGGTCGTCCTAAGGGCTCTGAGGAGATTTCACCGCGGGGGAACCGGAGTACCGGCGGAGGAAGAAGCGTGCAAACTTCCCGAGAAGAGGCCCGATCCCGGCGCGATCCTCCCCCCCTCCGCACCACCCGAGACGAGGCCCCGGCGGCCTCCCGGTCGGGCTATCGGCACGTCGGGGATCGGCGACATCGGCGTTGATGCCCGGACGCTTTTATACTTTGCCGAGTCCACTTCCTCATTTCAATCCCTCGCGCGGCGTAATGATCAACCACGGCCAGAGGCAGAGGCCGTGGTATTTAGGAAGGCCCCCCGAGGAGGCCGATCATGTCGGCATGCCCCCGTCATGGGCGGCGGGGCCCGCCGACCCCTTCCCGATGCTCGGTAGCTCTTCCGGGCCGGTCCCCATAGGCGTTTCCCCGGCGTGGGCTCGAGCGTCCTGATCGTCGGCGTATCTTCCTCTTCCTTAGCACTACTCCACTCCGTTAACTTCCTCAACTTACTGCAATTTCTGAATTTATGGCATCCGCCAGAACATCAAATGCTCGAAATGCAGCCATGAAGTCTCGAGCAAAGCCTGGAAAACTAGGGCTTTCCTGAAGGGCAGGCATCATTGCATGCAAAACGTCGAAAAAAACCTAACGGAGTTGTACTACTAGAGGTGCGCGCACGCGCGAATTTCAACTCCCGGGTCAAGCCGATGCCGCGCTAGGTGGGAGCGACGGTTGGCAGCATCCCTGGTCAACTCTGAGCCGCGGCCGGCGAGTGGAGGACATCCGGATCCCCCTGGTCATTACCCCCGGGACTCGGTGTCATCTTGACGACAACGAGCTGGATTCAGACCTCGAGCCGTTTGCCACCCGCGGCCGTCGCTCGGGTTGAGCCGCCAGGCGCCGATCACGGACGTGGCGCAGCCAATCGACGGCGGCTCCTTTCCCGATCTGGGCGCAGTAGGGGCAACCCGGCCGGGGCTGGTCCTTCGACTCGATGACGACGCCGCGCAAACCGTCGTAGCGCAGGAGGCGCTTCGGTGGCCGCGCGATTCCGGTGATGAAAAGGATGAACTCCATCACCGCGAGGGAAGCCAGGATGCCGTTGAGAGACACGATCGAAGGTCCCCTCTGGTCCAGAGCATCGGGGGGGACCCCATACATCGCGTACTCTTCAGCCCGCCGCTCGACGGAGGAGAGGTCGCGCCGGACTTCCTCGAGATCGAGGAGATCGAGGCAGTACGCACAACCCTGCTCGCTGGTCCGGATCATCAGCCGGCCGCCGAAATCGACCCGCTGCTCGTCGTCGCGCGTATCCGTCGCCAGGTCGAAATAGGGCTGGTCGTAGGCGCAGGCGAATTCTGTGAGCAGCAGACGGGCTCCATCCCGGTCCACACAGCCGAAGATCACCTGGCTGTCGGCCAGGGCCGCGAAGCCCGCCGGTGTCACGAAGCTGTCGTCGACCTGCACGATTTCCGCGGAGGGGTCGAGTGACCGGATGGTCCGCGCCACGACCTGCACCTTGGGCGTCGCCCGCGCGACATCCTCCTCAGTCGAGCCGATGTGGCGGTTGAGGTTGGAGATCGTGACGACGTCGCCATCCAACAAGGCGAAGCGGCGGACCCCAAGATAGGCCAACTGCTGGGCGACGTGCGAGCCGATGCCGCCGAGGCCGACGATGGCGACCCGTGTCGCGGCGATCTTCTCCTGGCCCTCGCGGCCGAACAGGAGCAGTTGCCGATCAAAGCGCTCCAGGTCCATGCTCGGGCCCCTCCGCTCATATGGCCGCGATTGTCCGGTGCGACGGTACGATCCTCCTGCCGTAACCTAGGCGGATCGCGTTCAGGGCGATCGGCGAGCGCGGATGTGCCGTCCAGACGAGTGCGTCCACGCCGACCGGATTGACCACCAGTGCGAGATAGGGTCGACCGCGCAGGCGCCAGCGGCAGTGCGGGACGAACTCGGCGAAACCGGCCAGGTCGCTCCCGGAGAACATCGCCGGTCGGCGGTCGGTGGGGTGCGAGTGGAACTCGACCAGGGCGGTCTCGGTGTCCCAAGCGTGTTTGATGATCCGGGCCCTGGCCTCATCCCCGAGCTCGATGCAATCGCCTGTCTGGAGCGCGAAATCGTCCGGCGGGGCGAGGTAAGCCTCTTTGGGATTGAGCACCATCGGGTCAGCGCCGGCGACCCCGGCGAAGGCGAACGCCACCTGTTCGAGACCATTCTGGAGGAGATGGGCCCAGATCCGGCGCTTCAACCCGGGCCTCAGATCGAGCATCACGTTCATGTTACGGCCCCTCATGTTACGGCCCCTCTCGAAACCGATCCCGGA
>JAFANO010000498.1 GCA_019232645.1 Planctomycetaceae bacterium
AGAGATTCAATCTCGAGATTCCAGTGATTCAATCTCGAGATTCCAGAGATTCAATCTCGAGATTCCAGTGATTCAATCTCGACTGGCGGTCGTCTCCCACGCCAATTGGAACGGTTGTTCGTGAACGAAATCTCGGCGCCCGTTAACGACGGTTTCGAGTCCGTTTACCTGGGCTTTCTGATTGATTTGCGGCTCGGTCGCCGTTTTTCGCCGGCGAACGAAAATCCGAGAAAACAGGCTGCTCCAATTCGCGTAGGACACGACTCGATCCCAAGACGAGGGGGATCCGAACGGGATAGGAAAACACCGCGAGGCGGTCGAGATCGGCTCAACGCCGAGTTCTTCGCGGCGTCCGTTGGGCGTACCGAAATAACAATGGTGTCCAGGGCTTCGGTCCGACCAGCGGGCGCGGCGAAGGCAGAGTGACTCGGGTGATTCCGTAACACACGAGTTGAACCACATCTCCCGGAGGGGGGACGACGAGGGCGGGTCCGGGACGCGCCCCGACTCCAATTCCCTTCGACCATCCCCCAGGAACGGAGGCAGCGCCCGATGCGATTTCCGTTGAGGATGACCGTCGACATCGCCAGCTATGTCGCCAAGAAGAAGCTGGCGCGGACCAAGCGGTTCCCCATGGTCCTGATGCTCGAGCCGTTGCACGCCTGCAACCTGACCTGCACCGGCTGCGGCCGGATCCGCGAATACGAATCGACAATCAAGCAAAAGCTCTCGATCCAAGAGTGCCTCGACGCCGTCGACGAATGCGGCGCTCCGGTCGTCTCGATCTGCGGCGGAGAGCCGATGATCTACCCGGGCATCGGCGAGCTGACGGCCAAGATCCTGGAGCGGAAGAAGACCGTCTACCTCTGCACCAACGGCATGTTCATCCGCAAGAAGCTCGGCGAGTTCAAGCCCTCGGATCGGTTCTTCTTCAACGTCCACCTGGACGGGCTGAAATCGACGCATGACGTCGCCGTCGAGCGCGAGGGGGTCTTCGACGCGGCGATCGACGGCATCAAGGCCGCCAAGGAGGCCGGTTTTCTGGTCTGCACCAACACCACGGTGTTCAAGGAGACCAACATGGCCGAGCTGGACGAGCTGTTCGGCTATCTGACGGGGCTCGACGTCGATGGCTTCATGATCTCCCCCGGCTACAGCTACGCCGCGGTGGGCAGCAAGGAGATCTTCATGACCCGCGACGACATCCGCGCCAAGTTCCGCGCGGCCGAGGCGATGTTCCGCAAGTACCGGTTCAACACCTCGCCGATCTACCTGGAGTTCCTCCAGGGGAAGCGCGAGATGAGCTGCACAGCCTGGGGCAACCCGACCAGGAACATCAAGGGGTGGAAGGGTCCGTGCTACCTGATCACCGACATCCACCACCAGTCGTTCGACGACCTCTTGAACAAGACCCCCTGGGAGAAGTACGGTTACGGCAAGGACCCCCGGTGCGAGAACTGTATGGTGCACTCGGGTTTCGAGGCCTCGGCGGCGCTGGGGGTCAACGGCAAGCTGGGCGATATGCTGAAGATGATCAAGTGGCAGTTCACGTGATCGGGGCCCCATGAATGGAACGCACGCCCCCGGCCCGGCCTACGCGTTCGCAGCCCCCGCGCCGGTGCCGGCGGACGTCGGCATCGTCGCGGCCCTGTCGGTCGAGGTCGGCTTCCTGCTCGACCGGCTGAAGGACGTCCGTAAGTACAGGGGACCTCGGCAGACCGTCATCGAGGGGGAGTGCGGGGGCAAGATCGTCGCACTGGTCGTCGCGGGGCCGGGCCGGGCGTCCGCGCGACGCGGCGCGCTGACGCTGCTCGACGGGCACCGGCCCCGCTGGGTCCTCTCCGCGGGATTTGGCGGCGGCTTGAACCCTGCACTGGCGCGCAACGACATCGTGCTGGCCGACGAGGTCCTCGACCCGGAGGGGCATCGGTTTGCCATCGACGTGTCCATCCCGCCCGGGTCCCCGGACCGTTCGATCCGGCCGGGCCGGCTCCTGACGGTCGATCAGGTCGTCCGGACATCCGCGGAAAAGGCCGCACTGCATCGGCGGTTCAAGGCCGACGCGGTCGACATGGAGACCTCCGCAGTCGCCGCGCTGTGCGGCGAGCGCGCCGTCCGGTTCCTCGCGATCCGGGTCATCAGCGACGACGCCCGGGCCGACCTCCCCGCCGAGATCGCCTCGCTGCTGACCCGCTCAGGCAGCTACCGGGTCGGGGCCGCCTTGCGGGCCATCTGGCACCGGCCCTCCAGACTCAAGGACTTCTGGACGCTCCACGAGCACGCCCAGGAGGCTGCCGACCGCCTCGCCGCGTTCACCACCGGCGCGATCAAGCGGCTCGACTGAGCCACATTGAGAGGCTCGTCGACTTCGGCGAGGCGCTGGCCCGGTTCGTCGTCGTGATCGCGCCCTGGCTGCACATCCTCGCGCTGGCCGTGCTGTTGATCGTGGCGATCTTCCGAAGCCTTGGGCCGAGCCGGTCGGCCCGGGCCGTCGTACCCGGCTCGGGCCCGGTCCCGGCGTCAGTCGAATTGCGTATCGACGTGCCAGACCTCGGTCAGCGTGGCGCCTTCGGCGGCCACATCTTCATGGGGGTGCCAGCCGACGGCCTCACGATGCGGCGGATGCACCTCGGGGGCGGCGTGCGATACGGTCATCGCGGGATAGACGTGCTCTTGCCGCGCCACATCCCAGAAGCTGGGCCAGGCGTCAGGGTCGGTCTGTTCGGCCGCGTTGATCACCATCTCCGCCTCGGCGACCCGGTTCGGCTCCACGGCGAGAGCAATCCGGGGGATCCCGTCGGTATGCGTCTCGATGTGGCAGGGGTCGAACCCGAGCTGGACCAACCACCGCCGGGCGAGCTGCAGAGTTTCGGGATGGGCGAAGTGATGAGTGATGTATTGCATCGATGCTACCCTCAGGGCGGCCCCTTCAACTCGGTCGGGATCCTCGAAAGGTGAGGGCCGCCGGACTCGTGAGCGACTGGACGGATCCATTTCCTCATGAGGAGCGACGCAGTTGGCGGTCCAGTGCCTCAGGCGTTTGAAAAGATGGAGGACAGAGCAATGCAACGGTAAATCCTATTGCATCACCATGTTCCCTCGAATCCTCAGAGTAACAGCTCGCACGGTCGCTGAACCCGCAACTGTGTAACTCCCGTTCTTATTTCAGAAACTTTAGAAACTTTCGGGCGCGAAAACAAGAGGTTGCCGGATTTTCGCCCGTTCACGGCTTGGCCGCCTTGGGCAAGGCCCTTGGGCCGATCGGTTGGCGGATCGCCTTGGGCGTGCTCAGCGACCGGATCGACGGCAGCGCGGGCCTCGGCGTCGTCAGGCTCTGGACCCCCATCGTCGCCAGGCCCGAGACCACGAGCATCGTGAGCGTCCCGAGCGTCGCCCCGTGCAGCGGCTGGAACTGGAAGGCCAGGATGAACACGCCCGACCACACGAGCGCCTGCAAGAGCGTCCAGGCGATGTCCGATGTGAACATCGTGTCGAACGACGGCCGGAGCCACGTCAACAGCGCCGCCAGAACGAGCGACCCGGCGGTCACCTTGAGCCCGCTCCTCGGGGTCACCTCGTCGTAGAGCTGATCCTGCCCGACCTCGAGCACGATGGAGCAGGCGACGAACAGCGCCATCCAGTAGATCAGGAATGGCCAGAGGATCGCGCCCATACCGGGGTGATTCACGAGGTTAAGATGGCGTCCCTCTGGAATCGTATCGCGCACATCGGCGGTTGGCCACCGGACGCTGGCGGTTTTCGATCGGGCTGTTACAGTGGGGGCCGGGCGATCCAAGACCAGACCCCACGCTCGCCGAACGGGAGCTCGCGCCTTGATCCGCATCAGCGCCTTCGCCGACGAGGTCTCCAGGGACCCCAGAGAGCAGCTCGACGTGCTGGAAGCCAACGGCATCCGCCACATCGAGCTCCGCTCGATCCACGGCATCAACGTGCTCGACCTCGGCGACGCGCAGCACGCGGAGTTCCGCGCGATGCTCCGCGACCGAGGGTTCGGCCTCAGCGCGATCGGCTCGCCGGTCGGCAAGATCAAGATCGACGAGCCCAACGACTTCCACATCCAGCGGTTCCAGCGCGCGCTGGACCTGGCCGACTTCTACGGGACCCCGCTCATCCGGGTCTTCAGCTACTACATGCCCCCCGGCGACGCCCCGGCCATCCATCGCGCGGAGGCGATCCGGCGGATGACCGACCTGGCCCGGACCGCCGCCGAGCGGGGCGTGTCGCTGCTGCTCGAGAACGAGAAGGGGATCTACGGCGACACCGCCGCGCGGGTGCTCGACATCCTCGAGACGGTGGACATGCCCAGCCTGTCGCACGCCTTCGACCCGGCCAACTACCTCGAGGTCGGCCAATCGATCGACGAGGCCTGGGAGATGCTCCGCCCGAGGGTCACCCATTTCCACGTCAAGGACTACGACTGCAAGGCCCATAAGCACGTCGCCGCCGGCCTGGGCGACGGCCAGATCCCCCGCCTGATCTCCGACGCCGTCGCCCATGGCTATGACGGGTTCTTCGTGCTCGAACCCCACCTGGTCATCGCCGATCTCTCATTCGGTTTCACCGGCCCCGAACGCTTCGGCGACGCCGCCCGCGCCCTCAAGGGCATCCTCGACGCGCACAAGATCGCCTACTCCTGAAAGCCTGCCCGAAAGGTCGGTTGCGACGTGACCCGGGGGGATTTCTGAAAAAATAGGTAATTTGAGTAATTTGTGGTGTATTATCTGAAAGGAGGATCTGGAGAAATAACACCTTAAGCAGAGAACGGGCGGCGCCCCGAGAAATGGGAAGGGCCGATGTCTCGCGCCGGGTCGAAGTGGGCGTGGTCGGGTCTGGAGATGCTGGAAGGTCGGGGCTTGATGTCGGGCGGGCTCAGCGGGGTTTGGGAGATCCCGAACATCGTCTACACCGACTTCGGTGGGCCGCAGCACCTCGATCTCTACCTGCCCACTGGGCCGGCGCCCGCGGGGGGGCGCCCGGCGATCCTGGCGCTGCCGGGGGGCGGTTGGCGGTGGGTCGATCGGAACTCGCTCGGGATCACGGTCGGGGCGCTGGCGCGCTACGGCTACGTGGTGGCGGTCGCCGATTACGCCTATGCGAGCTC
>JAFANO010000652.1 GCA_019232645.1 Planctomycetaceae bacterium
GCCCGGCTCGGTGATCCTGCCGACGGCGCGGATGGGCTCGATCCTCCGGACCAGCACGGACGAGGAGCTGGCCGTCGAAGCCGACGACGAGCGGCTGGTCGTCCGGGGCCTCCGCGCCGAGTTCACGCTCCCCGGCGAGGACCCGAGCCTCTTCCCCGAGGTCCCCGACTTCGCCGCGACCAGCTACCACGTCATCGCGGCGGCCGACCTGAGGAAGCTGATCCGCCGGACGATCTTCGCCACCGACGTCGAGAGCACGCGGTACGCGCTGGGGGGCGTCCTGGTCGAGTTGACGGACGAGTCGATCACGATGGTCGGCACCGACGGCCGACGATTGGCGCGGATGGTGGCCGGGGCCGAGGCCGAGAACGGCGCGACCCCCCCCGCCGGCAACCCGGTCATCCCGGTCAAGGCGCTGAAGCTGATCGAGCGCAACCTCGATGACGACGACCCGCCCGTGCACCTGGCGATCCAGGCGGGGGCGGCCGTGCTCCTGCGGACCGAGCGGGCGGTCATCTACAGCCGGCTGGTCGAGGGCCGCTTCCCCCGCTACCAGGATGTCTTCCCGACCAGCGTCGAGGTCCGGATCCCCCTGGAGGCCGGGCCGCTCCGCCTGGTGGTCGAGCAGGCGTCGATCGTCACCAGCGAGGAGAGTCGGGGTGTCGACTTCCAATTCGCCGACGGCGTCCTGAAGCTCTCGAGCCAGGCGGCCGACGTCGGCAGCTCGCACGTCGAGCTGCCGATCGCCCATGAGGGCAAGCCCGTCGAGATCACCTTCGACCCGCGCTACCTGACCGACGCGCTGAAGACCCTCGACGACAACACCGCGATCATCGCCGAGCTGATCGATTCCAAGAACGCCGTGGTCTTCAAGACGGATGACCGCTATACCTACGTGGTGATGCCCCTGACGCGCGACCGTTGACGGTGACCGGTTGCCGGGGCGGGGGTTCGCTGATATAATGAAAGCGCGTTCACGCTCGCCGTGGACGACCAGGGGCCCGTCCTCCCGGGCGGATTGAACCGAGTATGTCGAGTCCGAATCGCCACGGGCCGAGGCCCATCTCCGAGATCCTGGGCGACCTGTTCGCCGCGCGGGGGTTCGGCGGGCTCCGCGCCCGCAAGGAGCTGGAGGACGCCTGGAACGCGGCGGTCGGCGAGCCCGGCTGCCGTCAGACCCTGGTGGGCGACGTCCGTCGCGGGGTCCTGAACGTGACGGTGGCCGGCTCGGCGCTGCTCGAGGAGCTGGCGGCGTTCCGGAAGCCGGCGCTGCTGGCCGCGCTGCGACAGGCGGCCCCCGCGACCCTGATCCACGACATCCGCTTCCGCGTCGGCCCGATCGGACCGCCCGCGCCTGCGACGCCCCCCGGCCCGGTCGGGACGAAGGGCCGGCCGCCCCGCGACGGACGATGACGAGGCGAGCTGCCACGCCCCACGGGTGCGACGTCGCCCCGGGGCCGAGGCCGGGAGGGTTCCATCCCCCCGTCCTCGCCCCGGGCCCGCGGGCGGGCCCCCGAGGCGAGGTCTCCCGGCCGAGCGAGGCCGAGGACCCTCTCCCCCCCGAATCTGGCATGACCGAGGTGAACCCGCATGGATCTGAGCAAGAGCGACGGCACCACGATGACGACCCCCGGGTCGCCCGGCGACGTGCCGGGCGACGGTGAGGGCGCGCCGGCGTCGTCGGCCTACACCGAGGCGAACATCCGCGTCCTCGAGGGGATCGAGGCGATCCGGCTCCGCCCGGGCATGTACATCGGCGACACGACCGCGCGCGGGTTGCACCACCTGGTCTACGAGGTCGTGGACAACTCGATCGACGAGGCGATGGCCGGCCACTGCCGGCACATCCACCTGACGATCCACGCCGACGGCTCGGCCTCGATCGCCGACGACGGCCGGGGCATCCCGGTCGGCCCGCACCACCAGTTCGCCGACAAGAGCACGCTCGAGGTCGTCCTGACCAAGCCGCACGCCGGCGGCAAGTTCGACCACGACACCTACAAGGTCTCGGGCGGGCTGCATGGCGTCGGCGTGACGGTCGTCAACGCGCTGTCGGAGTGGCTGGAGGCCGAGGTCCATCGCGAGGGTCAGGTCTGGCGCCAGGACTACGAGCAGGGCGAGCCCAAGGGCCCGGTCCGCGTCACCGGGCCGACCAAGACGACCGGTACCAAGATCCGCTTCCTGCCCGACGCCGCGATCTTCGACAAGATCGATTTCGACCATGACGTCCTGGAGAAGCGGCTGCGCGAGCTGGCCTACCTGAACCGCGGGGTCGCGATCCGCCTGACCGACGAGCGGGGCGACGAGCCCCGTCAGGAGGAGTTCTATTCCTCGGGCGGGCTCAGCGAATTCGTCGCCTACTTGAATCGGGCGCAGAACCCCCTGCACCCGCCGGTGGTGCTCTCGGGCAAAGATGAGGAGCGCGCGGTTGAAGTCGAGGTCGCTTTGCAGTACAACGAGTCGATCAGCGAGCTGGTCGTCTCGTACTGCAACAACATCAATACGGTCGAGGGGGGCACGCACCTGACCGGGTTCCGGACGGCGCTGACGCGGACCCTGAACACCTACGCCAAGACCGCCGCGCCGGCCCGGAACAAGGACCTGACGATCACCGGCGAGGACTTCAAGGAGGGCCTGACGGCGATCATCAGCGTGCGCGTGCCCGACCCGCAGTTCGAGGGCCAGACCAAGACGAAGCTGGGCAACGGCGAGGTCGAGGGGATCGTCGCCAAGGTCGTCAACGAGACGCTGGCCGAGTTCCTGGAGACCAACCCCGCCGCCGCCAAGAAGGTCATCGCCAAGGCGCTGCTGGCCGCCGAGGCGCGCGAGGCCGCCCGCAAGGCCCGCGAGCTGGTCCGCAACCGCAAGGGGGTCCTCTCCGGCGGCGGCCTGCCGGGCAAGCTGATGGACTGCACGACCCACGACCAGGACGCGAGCGAACTTTTCCTGGTCGAGGGGGACTCGGCCGGCGGGACCGCCGAGGGGGGCCGCGACCGGCTCTACCAGGCCATCCTGCCGCTGAGGGGCAAGATCCTCAACGTCGAG
The DNA here is from genome assembly GCA_019232645.1 of Planctomycetaceae bacterium. Taxonomy (GTDB): domain Bacteria; phylum Planctomycetota; class Planctomycetia; order Isosphaerales; family Isosphaeraceae; genus JAFANO01. Next base: position 3,046 of record JAFANO010000652.1, read on the forward strand.
CGGGCGCGGCTCGACCGCGTCCTGGGCAACGAGGAGGTCCGCAACATCATCACGGCCGTCGGCAGCGGCATCGGCGACGAGGAGGACCCCACCAAGCGGCGCT
>JAFANO010000669.1 GCA_019232645.1 Planctomycetaceae bacterium
TCGGGCTAGGCGTGCTCCGGCCCGCCGAGGCCGTCCCCGACCATTCGACCCCGGGACACTGGGTCCAGGCCGAGGCCCGCCGCGCCGGGGCCGTCCTGGCGGCGCTGGACCCGGCGTATGCCGACCGGGTCGGCACCCTCGCCCTCGATGAGATCTTTTTTGGGGGCGACCGACTTTGGTCGGGATCGAGCCAGCGAGCATGATGGCCGTCTTCTGCCGCAACGCCGCCGACCGCAAGGCCGAGACCTGGGAGGCGCAACTGGTCCCGTTCACCGACTTGGAGTTCGCCCTCTCCGATGCCGCCCAGGGGATCGCCAAGGCCGTGGCGCACCGGGCCGAGGCGCGGCGCGACGACCCGTCGGCGCCACGGCTGGAGCACGGTCTGGACGTCTTCCACACGGCGATGGAGGCCCATCGGGTCCTGGCCCAGCACTGGCGGCGCGCCGAGTCGGCGTGGGAGCATGCGGAGGCCGCGGACGTCAAGGTCACTGAGACGAAACGGCAGGGAATCGATGCGCGGGGCGTGGCCCGGGCCGCCTCCGTTGCGTGGGGCCAGGCGACTACGGCGTTGGAGCGGGCCGAGCACCTGGAATCGGCCTGGGGCCGCGCCCGCGCCGCGCTGGATCTGTTCACTCCCGACGGCCGGCTCAACGACCGATCCGGCGCCGAGGCCGAGATCGCCGCGGCGGTGACGGCCCTGGCCGACCCCGACTGGGCGAAGGTCCGCCATTTCCTCAAGGACCGGCGGAGCTTGGCCGTTCTGGACCGGTTGCACCGCCGATTGGAGTCGGCCGAGCCCCGGCGGGAGTGGCGCGAGGCGATGGCCTGGCGGTGGTGGCTGCGGCACGGCCGACCGTCGCCGTCCGACCCGGTGACGGAACTGGTCCGCGCCGTGGGCCGTGATCGGGTCCTCACCGAGGCCGAACAGGCGTCCTACGCCCGGGTGGCAGCGGTGCTTTGGGACACGTTCCGAGCCAGCAGCGCGGTCGAGTGTATGAACAGCGTGCTTCGGATGCAGCAATCGCGGCACCGGCGGATGACGCAGCCGATGCTCGACCTGAAGCGGCTCTACTGGAACTGCCGGGCGTTCCGCTCGGGGCCGAGGAAGGACGTCTGCCCGTACCGGGCGCTGGGCCTGGACCTGCCAACATTCGACTTCTGGGAGCTGCTCCAGACCGATCCAGCCCGGTTGACGCAACAACTGTCAACTCAAGGAAATGCCGTATGAGACAAGTAAGTATTCGGTAAACCCGTCTCCTCACATCCGGCGCACACACCTCCAGACCACCTTACGCGCTGGCCAGGGCTCTTTGACTTGAGTTCACCGGGGCAGGACCGTCCGGCCCAGCTACGATGTGTCCGTTGCCTGGACCCCCTCCTCAGAGCCCCACGCGCCCCGCTGCTCCGCGCTGAGGTTCCACGGCAGGAAACGGTCCACCTTCTCCGGGGCACGACCCCCGGCGTCCGCGCACGCCCCCAGGTACGCCGCCAGCCACAGCCGGGGGTTCAATCCCCACAGGCACAGCGTCTGGAACAGCGAGAACAGCATCGCCGCCAGTTCGCCGCTCCACACCGATCCGCTGCCGTAGTAATTCTTCCGACCCACCACCGGGCCACGTTCCGAGCGCTCCGCCGTGTTATTGTCCATCGGCACCTCGGGGTGCTCGATGAACACCGTCAGCCCCGTCCAGTGGTCCCCGAGGCTCTCCAGCACCTTCCGCCGCGGCGGAGGGAGGTCCGCTTCTCCCAGCTCCGACTGGCCGCGTTCCCCCAAGCTCATCACAGCCGCACGCAACGCCCCGTCGGCCGTCGCGAAGGCCGTCGCGTCGTGGCGCACCTTCAGCCGTTCGTCATTCAGGTGATATAAGCGGCCGATCTGGGCCACCCAGTCCAACGCCCAACCTTCCTGCTCCGGCCAGCTCCGCGCCACCGTCAGGAAATCGCGACGCACATGCGCCCAGCAGAACGCCAGCACGATCCGCCCGCTCCGGACCTTGTCGACCGCCTGGTAGGCCTTGTAGCGGTCCACCACCAGGATGCCCCGGCCCTTCACCGGACCGAAGTGCTCCTCCGGCACGTCGTGCGACCGGCCCGCCGCCAGCACGAAGACCACCACTTCGGTGGAGTGGAAGACCCACAGGTACCACCGATATCCGACCTTCCCCTCAAGGACGGCGAAGACCAGCCAACGCGTTTCGTCGGCATGCCATAATGTCTGCCCCTGGCTCCGCCGGACCAGGGCCTCGTACACCGGCTCGAAGAGCGGGGCTAGGCGCTTCAGGCCGTCGGTAACCGTGCCCAAGGACAGGTCCAGGCCGTGCGTGGCCCAATCGGCCAGGAGTCGATAAGTCGGGCGATAGAACAGATACTTATCTAAGAGCAGGTCCACCCAGATCGAGACCCCCAGGAGGCTCTTGGGGATCAGCCGGGGCGGCGGCGGGGCGACGACGATGCCGGGATCCGCGGCACACGAACAGGTCGGGCGATAGCGGCGGCGGCGGATGACCCGGCGGTGCGCCCGGACATCGACCTCGAGGATGATCGCATCCTCGGTGCCCGGGAAGTCGGCGAAGGGCTGACCGCAGTGGGAACACCGGCACCGCTCGGGGGAGAGCGTGTGGTCCTCGACGACGCCCGGGAGGTGGGAATAATCGCGCCGCTTGGGACCGGGTCGACCGCGCTGCTGGCCGCGCTTGCGCCGCGGCGGCGGCGCGGCGGGGTTCGGCGGCGGGACCATCGGTTCGGTCGCGGCGCCGGTCTCGGTCTTCCGGCCGAAGAGTTGCTGCTCGCGGAGGCGCAGCAGCGCCTCAAGCCGTTGGACCTCGGCTTTGAGTCGCGCCTCGCGTTCGAGGGCGCGGCGATGCATGCCCTGCCAATAGGCGGCTTGCCTCCAGGGCTCGAACTCTTGTTCCAGGCGTGGGCAGACCGGGCAGGGTCCTTGAGGCAGGGATGGAGCCGAGCAGACCGGGCCGGGCGGCGATTCAGGAAAAGCCGCCGCGGCACGGAGTCGGTCCAATTCCGAGATCGTGACCCGGGTGGGAGTGAAGCAGAAAATGGAGGCTGAGCCATCATCCATGGTGGTCGAGTCTAACCATCTCCTCTGGGGAATACGAGAACCGGCTACGGGTTTACCGAATGCTTACCATCGTCGTGGTGTCGGTGGCGTCGGCCGACGATGGGACATTCGCCCCCAACGTCTTGGCCAAATTGACCACCGAGCATCAGACTGGACTTTCGGACCCCTACGCCACTGCGGCCATCTTGTGGAGCAGGGTTTCGATGACTTCTGGCGAGGGTGCTTCCGTTCCCGATGGGCCAAAAACCTTGTACTGCCACATCTGCAACCGTAACGCGCCCAACATGTCCGTGAACGTGGG
>JAFANO010000775.1 GCA_019232645.1 Planctomycetaceae bacterium
CCGGTTCAATGAGCCGTTTGCCCAGGCCGCCGCGGGCAAAGGCGTCTTTGCGGCCCGGCAACACAGCGACACGGTGGGGTTCGGTCCCCACTACGGGCTTGAGCTGGATCGCAGGTTCGCCCAGACAGGGTTCTCGCTCGTCATGAAGGTCGACGACGCCTACGTGTTCTCGCGCATCAATCAAGTCTTCTCTGCGGCTACCACAACCTTGACTCCTGCCGGTCAGCCGGAGAGCGGCGTGCTCACCTTTAAAGGTAAACACGATGAAATTTCGATTTTGAGCATGCAAGTCGGTCTGGCCTGGCAGCCCCCGCGTTATCCCAACGCTCGTCTCTTCCTGGGCTACGTGTACGAGGCCTGGTGGGATACGCAGGAAATCGTCAACCAGGCTTCGCGGGGGATGTTCGAAAACCAAGGCGTGGTTTTTCAGGCGGGGCTGAATTTCTAATCTGACGGCGAACAAACCCGGTGGTCATACTTCATACGAGTGGGAAGGCGTCAATCGGCCGGCCCCAACCCGCCCTCGCTGGGTGTGGCCGGATTTTCTGGCAGTCTCAACCCGTGGCTTCGAGGCAGACCTGCCAATAACCCTTCCATTGGTCATTCCAGGGCGCGCAAACTCCCTGGGATGCGTTTCAAAAGGACGAGAGCGCCGCGAGCCCCAAGCGGCGGCGGTTGGCGTTGACCAGCGACGGGTCGTTGACGGGGTTGCGCGGGGGCTCGCCGCGGAGGACGCCGAGGACGTCCTGTGCGATCCCGGTGGCCATGTTGCTCAGCCCCTCGACCGTCTGCGCGGCGCTGTGGGGGGTGAGCAGGACGTCGGGGCGGCCGATCAGGGGGTGATCGGCGGGCGGCGGCTCGACCTCGAAGACGTCGCTGGCGTAGCCCCAGAGCCGCCCGGCGTCGAGCGCCTCGGCGACCGCCGACTCGACGACCACCGACCCCCGCGCGCAGTTGATCAGGATCGCGTCGGGGCGCATCCTGGCCAGCGCCGCGCGGTCGATCATGTGCCGCGTGCTGGCGTCGAGCGGGACGTGGAGCGTGACGTACTCCGACGCCTCGAGCACCTCCTCGAAGCTCGCCCGCCGGGCGGCGGCGCGGGCCTCGGCCTCGGGGGGGATCGGGACGATGTCGTTGTAGAGGACCTTCATCTTGAAGGCGGCGTGCGCCACCTCCCCGACGCGGCGGCCGATCCGGCCGAAGCCGACGATGCCGAGCGTGCGCCCGTAGATGTCGCGGCCGGTCATCTTGGTCCGGAAGAGGAAGTTGCCCGCGGCCAGCTCGGCCGTCATCCGGGGGAAGTGCTTCGAGAGGCCGATCATCATCGCGAAGACGTGCTCGCAGACGCTCTCGGTGTTCGCCCCCGGCGTGTTGACCACCTGGATCCCGCGCTCGGTCGCCGCCTCGACGTCGATCTGGTCGTACCCGACGCCGTGCCGGCCGACCACCTTCAGGTCCTTGCCGCAATCGAGCAGCGCCGCGTCGACCTTACCGCCCGTCCGAATGATCAGCGCGTCGGCGCCGACGACCTCGCGTCGCAGGGTCGCGGGATCGACCGCGGAGGCCATCCGCACCTCGGCCGAGGCGCGCAGCAGGCGCATCCCGGATTCGTGCATGTTCGTCAGGGAGAGGATGATCGGCCGTCGTGCCATGAGAGAGCCACTCGCGTCGTGCCGGGCACTGCCCTCGGAAACAAGAAACGCCCCGACAGATCGAGGCGGACCGACATTCCAGACTAACATAGACGCCCTCGGGCGCGATAGGATGAGTTGCGTCACTTCGGGGTGGTCCCGTCGATCAAGAGGGGCAAAGATTCGGAAATCGTTCGAAGGGTGCCGGCCTCCGGGTCCGGGAGAGGCGTGGATGACGGAACCGGGGAGATCGACCGGCCGGTCCTTCGGCCTGGGCTTGGCTGCGGTCGTGGCGGTGGGGGTCCTGGCGCGGCTGGCCGTCATGGTCCCCGACTTCGGACACCGGACCGATCCCGATGGTTACTTGGTCCTGGCGCGATCGCTGGCCGAGGGCAAAGGGTTCGCGCTGGGGGGTCGGCCGACGGCGTACCGGCCTCCTCTCTATCCGATCTTGTTGACTCCGCTGGTCGCGACGCTCGGCGACCAGCTCGCCTGGGGCGTCGCCGCCTTGCACCTGGTGCTGGGTACAGGGACGGTCGCCTTGACGGCGCTGGCCGGGAGACGATGGGGATTGTCCCCCGCGCGGGCCTTGATCGGCTCGGCGATCGTGGCGTGCGACCCGGCCTTGCTGGCGCAGGCCCGCGTGGTGATGACCGAGACGCCCTCGGCCTTCCTGGTCGCGGCCGTCCTGGCGGCACTGGCCGGTGACGATCGGCGCGGGCCCTTGCTGGGCGGGCTCGCGTTCGGCCTCGCCGCGCTCTGCCGGCCGAGCTTCCTCCCGGCGGCGGGGCTGACGGCAGCCGCCGCCCTCCTCGCGGGGCCAGGCGACGGACGCGCGCGGATCCGTCGCGCGACGGTGCTGGCGGTCGCGACGGCCGTGACGCTCGCGCCCTGGGCCTGGCGCAACGCACGCGTCCTCGGCGCACCGGTCTGGACGACGACTCACGGCGGTTACACGCTGGCGCTGGCCAACAACCCCGTCTATTACGCCGAGGTGCTCGACGGCCCGCCGGGCGCGGTCTGGTCGGGGCCGGGCCAGCGGCGCTGGTTCGAGGCGTCCCGCCGCGCCCAGGCCGCGCTGTCCGAGCCCGAATTCGACCGCCGGATGCGCGCCGAGGGCCTGAGGATGCTGGCCGAGCGCCCCCGCGACTTCGCCCGCGCCGCGCTGGCCCGGCTGCGGCGGTTCTGGGGCGTCGCGCCCTCCGACGCGGTCTATCCCCGGAAGCTCCGCCTGGCCACCGCCGCCTGGACGATCCCGCTCTGGATCGCCCTGGTCCTCGGGCTCGCGCGCCGGGCCTCCTGGCGCTGGCCGAAGGTCGCCGCTCCGGCCCTCCTGCTGGCGCTGTCGGCGGTCCACTCCGTCTTCTGGACTGACCTGAGGATGCGCGCGCCGCTGGTCCCGGTGATCGCCCTGATCGCCGCCGGCTGTCCGGCCGGACGCATGCGCACTCGGAGTCAATGACGAGAATGCCTGGAAATCACCGGGGCGGGGCCCCGGGACAAAAAAAATAGAAAATCCTCACGGATTCTAGCTGTTCAAATCCCGGAGAAACGTTAGGCTAATGCTAGCCGCTCTCGGCGGGTTCCCATGAGTTAGCCGTTTCGGACGGTAGCCTCGCCAGAACGCTCATTTCGCAGAGGTTTATGACAGTGGCCAAGAAGCTTTATGTGGGGAATTTGACCTACGACACCACCGAGGACAACCTGGTGGAACTGTTCAGCGAGTATGGCGAGGTCTTGTCAGCCCAGATCATCATCGACCGGGACACGAACCGATCCAAGGGATTCGGTTTCGTGGAGATGGCCGATGGGGCTGACGAAGCGGCCAACGCGCTGAACGGCCAGGACTTCCGGGGTCGCAACCTGACAGTCAACGAGGCGCGTCCGCGCGAGGATCGTGGTCGCGGTGGATACGGCGGCGGTGGCGGCCGTGGCGGCTACGGCGGCGGTGGCGGCGGTCGTGGCGGCTACGGCGGCGGCGGCGGCGGCTATGGCGGCGGCGGCAGTGGTGGCTACGGCGGCGGCGGTCGCGGCGGCCGTTATTGATCTCGCGCCGATCCGGAGACGATCCGCGGCGGTCCGATGACGGATTCCCCATCGCTCCGCCGCGAGTGTTCGCGCTGACAACCTCTCGTCTTCGCTTCCTCGCAAGCGATTCCTCCGTTCGGGCCGGCCATCTCAGGTCGGCCCTTGGGGGTTGATCGATCTGTCAATGCCGTGGATCCACCCTCATCTTGAGTCATAACCGACCTCGTCAAACGGTATTCCTGCGGCGACATGCCACGGGCTCGTGAATAATCTTGCGCGGGCATGGACCCTTCAAGGAGATCTTCAAAACCTTCGGCCCCTGTTCGGCGCGAGCCTCCCGACCCCTCCTTCCCTCGTCGTCTCCACCTGAGAGACCTTCGGTCCCCGAGCCGACGGATCCAGAAGACCCGCGCCGAACAGAATTGTGAGCGAGCGCATCGGCGTCGCGAAGAGATCGCGACGGGCTCGATTCCGGCAAACTGATCTCGGGAGTGGGCGCGTGATTTCCTGCGTAGGGCGTAAGGATCTTCAAGGAGGTCGTGTGCGGGCGTGATATGTTCTCCGAAAGATTCTGACCATGCTTCGTTTCCGGGTCCGCTCCGGCCGGTCGCCGCTGACCGATCCCCGATCCCTGGGCAGCTCGCTGCTCGTGCACGGACTCTTGCTGCTGGTGGCCTCGCTGGCGGTCTGGACCGTGACCACATCCTCCAATCGCGAGCTCCCGCATGCGCTTCGCGGCGAGGTCGATCCGGTCGATAATCGTGACCCGTCGCAGGCGGGCGGTGGGAGCCCCGGCGAGCTGGGGGGACAGGGCTTGGTTGAGGCGCTCCCTTTGGCCGACGGCCAGTCCTGGCCGGGTGCGTTGCGCGACCCGTCGACCGACGCGCTGCTGTCGGAGATCCTGCCCGCGTCGGCGACGGCCGACGCTTCGCAACGCGCCCTGTCCGGCCCCCAGACCACCGGCCTCGGGCTGTTGCCCGGCCCCGGCCTGGGGGGCGGGGGAGGGGCCGGGGGCGGCTCTGGGGGCGGCATCGGGCCGGGCACCGAGTTCTTCGGTGCCCGCGAGCATGCCGGTTCGTTCGCCTACGTCATCGACTGCTCGGGGAGCATGGCGACCCGCAACGCGCTCGACGTGGCCAAGCGAGAGCTGCTCGCCAGCCTCGACCAGCTCCCGCCCGACGCGCAGTTCGCCGTCGTCTTTTACAACCTCCGCGCCACGGTCTTCGCCGACGACCTGGGCCATCACAGCCTGATGGCCGCAACCGAGGCGCACAAGGCCCGGGTGCGGGCGCAGCTCGCCGAGGTCGTCCCCGACGGCGGCACCGACCACATGCTCGCGCTCCGCGCGGCGCTGAAGATGCAGCCCGAGGTCATCTTCTTCCTGACCGACGCCGACCTGATGACCAACGGCGACGTGACCGAGATCCTCGCCGAACGAGGCTCCACCCGCATCCAGGCCGTCGAGTTCGGCCGAGGCGCCGACCTCGGCACCACGGGGCCGCTCCGGCGCCTGGCGACTTCCACCGGGGGCGCCTACCGCTACCTTGACGTCACGCGGTTCCCCAAGATTACGCGCTGAGGTCGCGAACCGAAATCGAGGAAAAAAGTATTTGGAGTCCCACTGGGATCCGGTTATTGTGAATTCGAAGGGGCGTCTCATCCTCCCGCGGTCGCCGGCGACCAGGCAGCCTCCCATGCGTCACCCCCTCTGGAGAGATGGCGTACCCTTCGGACTTCGCCCGCGATCCCGTGTGCCCGTCGTCCGTCCGCCATCCCTGACCAGAAATTTTCCATCGCCTGTCCGCGTGGCGTTCGCCTCGTCCCTTTCCAAGCCGCGTCTTCGCCGCTTGACAGTCTCGGCACTGTTCTTTGCTACAGCCGCCTGGATCGTCTGGACCCGGGATCACGTCCAACTCCTCGACAGTCCCGCTCGTCTCGCGCCTTCCTTCAACGTCCCGGTCATCTCCCCGTTGATTGCCGACGACCACGACGCATGTGTCCGAAGTCCGCGACCGATCGGGCAATTCCCGTCGTTCGACGAGCCGGGGAGCTTCGACGATCTCGATGACGACAACAAACCCCTCGTGGCCCGAACAGGGATCATGACCTGCACGACGATGCACTTCATCCCGCGCAGGACCGTCATGCCATGGTCCGGGATCGAAATTCGCTCGCCGCTGTTCCTGACATTGCTGCGGTTCCGTTATTAGATCCGACCGTCCCATCCCGCACGGCCCTCCCGTCCGGATCCTGAACGCGGTCATCACTGCAGGCCCGTGACGCGGCCGACACATTCCATCTGGGGTCGCCGGTGGCATCCGGGCCGCCCGGGACGAGGGCACCCGGGTCCCGCGGGGCGATCGCTGCGGGACCCGTCCGTTCGCGCCCGTGCATCGGAGACGCGACACCGGCGAATCCATGGGAGACGGTCGGTCCCGTGCGGCGGATCGACCCGGCGCCGGACACGAGGAGTCGATCCCGTCGAGGACAGGAGGTCCCTCCGACTCACAGGTCCGCCCGTCGGCGGGCTTCCCTTCTTGATCCCGGAAAGGCAGCGGTGCCTATGGTTCGCGCGATCATCACCTGGAGCTTACACAACCGACTGATCGTGATCCTCGGCACGCTTCTACTGGTTGCCGCGGGCTTGTATTCCGCGTTCAACCTGAACGTCGAGGCGTACCCCGACCCGACGCCTCCCCTGGTCGAGGTGATCACTCAGAACCCTGGGGCCAGCCCCGAGGAGATGGAACGCCTGGTCGGCATCCCGATCGAGATCGCCCTGAACGGGATGCCCGGGCTCGACGACCTCCGGAGCACGTCCATCGCCGGGCTGAACGACGTCAAATGTCAGTTCACCTACGGCACCGATTACTGGAAGGCCCGCCAGGAGGTGATCAACCGGATCAACGCGCTCAACAACCTGCCCCAGAACGTCAACCCCCAGTTGTCCCCCTGGAGCCCCACGGGCGAGATCGTCCGCTACGTGCTCGAGGGCCCCGGGTACACCCTGAACGAGCTGAAGTCGGTCCAGGACTGGGTGCTCAACCGGGCGCTCAAGACGGTGCACGGCGTAATCGACGTGACCGGGTACGGCGGCACCGTGAAGCAATACCAGGTGCTCGTCGACAACCGGCTGTTGCGGCAGTACAACGTCACGCTCCAGCAGGTCCAGGACGCGATCCAGAACTCGAACGCCAACGTCGGGGGCGACATCCTCCCCCTGGGGAGCCAGTCGCACAACGTCCGCGCGATCGGGCTGCTGGGC
>JAFANO010000017.1 GCA_019232645.1 Planctomycetaceae bacterium
CTCCGGACGTCCTGACCCCCTCCACGACGGCCCGAGGAAGGCCCTTGCTCGGCCCCTGGCGGCCCCGCCGGGGGGGGACGGGGGGGATGGTCGTCCCGGCCGCCCCGGGGCCCGTGGCGGGGCTCCTGGGCGTTCCGGGACGGCTACGCGGGTGGGACCTCGCCGGCCGTGAGAGGATCCGGCCATGCCGTAGTCGGGTAGCGGGGAGGTATTGCTACGTCCCCGCCCCCTCAGAACTGGACGTGAGAGTTGCCCCTCATCCAGCTCAAGCCTTCACGAACGCCCCTCGCGGGACGCGGCCGCTTTGGTCCGTCGTTCTTGAACGTGGATCTGCCGATGACAGTTGGCGTGGAGTAACTCCATGTTGTCCGCCGTGTCCGAACCGCCTCGGCTGCGCCAGATGCGATGGTGGATCTGACAGTCGTCCTCTGCGATTTGCAGCGGCTGACCACAGACCCCACAGCGTCCCTCTTGTTCCTTCCAGAGATATTCGATCCGACTGCGACCCGCCAGCGTCTGGGTCAGTTGCCAACCCCATCGTGCCTCCAGGTACAGTTCCCACTTCGGATCGTAGGGATTCACGACGCTCCGGATCTTCACATAACGAATGATCCGCACCTGGGCTGCTGCCATCAACTGGATCGGCCGGCCTTGGCCGTTCTGGTTCCACAGCATACCGGTGAAGACCCAGTGGCGATGGCCGTCCGGCGGGAAATAGCTCGTCATGATCCATCTCCGGCCCTTCTTCGGGTGCCGTCGCCGGCACCAGCGCCACACCATTTGGAAGATTCGGTGATCCACGTACGTAAAGGTGCGTTTGCTCGCCGCATAACGGTGATACATGGTCCAGCCCTCGATTTGTTGGTTCAAGCGTTGGATCAGTTCTCCGGCCGTCAGGCGGCCCGAGTTGTCGATGGTTTCCTGGATCTTGGATAGGAACGTCTTGACGCTATGCGACGATGGCTTGGTCAAGACCTTGCCACAGCGATAGCGCCGTACGTTCTGTCCCAAGAAATCGAAGCCTTCCTCCACATGCGTGATCCGGGTCTTCTCGTGGGAGAGTTCCAGACCGCGTCCCTTCAAGAAGTGGGCCACGAGAGGTTGGACTTGATCACGAAGAAGCTCCTTCGATGTGCCCGTGATCAAGAAGTCATCCGCATAGCGGACCAGGTGGACTTTGTTCATCCGTTGTTGTTTCGGCGTCTTGGCGAAGTGTTCCGCCAGGAGCCGTTGCAGTCCATCCAGGGTCCAATTCGCCAGGGCGGGTGAAACGATCCCGCCTTGAGGGGTTCCTTCCGTGGTGGCGAACCAGGCGTGCTCCTCCAGGAAACCCGCTCTCAACCATTTCCCGAGCACTTGCCGGTCCATGGGGACGTGTGTCAAGAGCCATTCGTGGCTGATTCGATCAAAGCACGCTTTGATGTCCCCTTCGAGAATCCATCCTGGACCGTGCCGGTGGCTCAACAAGAGATGAGTCTGTGCCAGCGCATCGGCGCATCGGCGTTCCCGTCGAAAGCCGTAGGAATGGCCGTCGGCTTGAGATTCCGCGATCGGATCGAGGCCGAGCAAGTGGAGTGCTTGCATGGCCCGGTCAGCCATCGTGGGGATCCCGAGGCCGCGTCGATTGCCGTTGCTCTTGGGAATGAACACCCGGCGGAGCGGCTGCGGTCGGTAGCCGTGCCGACGCAGGGTGCGGAAAGCGGCCGACTTGGCTTCCGGTGTGTTCCAGAGGATTCCGTCCACACCGGGAGTCTTCGCACCCGAATTACTGACCACTCGTAGGATGGCCAGAGCCCGGCCACCGAACGAGCGCGTGAGCAGATAGACCAGGGCCTTGACTTTATTCCATCGGCCCTCCGCAACGGCCTTCACGATACGCGCCTGGAGCCGACGGACCGTCCGCCAGACCTTCTTCCAGTCGATGGAGTGCCAGTCGGGCGTACGCTCGGGAGCCGCACCAGCAAGCATTTCTGCCGCCGACATCTCTGCTTGTCTCCCTGAGTCGGTTGGCCAAGGTTCTCTCGTGACGGAACACCCGAGGGAAGTCAGCCCGCTTTCGCGGTGAGGGGATGTCGTCCGTGGGCGGACTTACCCTTTATCCGAGCGATTACCGACCGGCATTCGCTTCCTCCCTCATCCCTCCTCCGCTGCCTCATCAGCTTTCTTTGCAGTCAGCTTCCCCTCGCGGGGAAGGCAACGGGGTTACTTCGTTCACCTGCTCGATCGCTCCGGGGTGAGGTCGTGCCTTTCGGCCGGTGGTGCGCCATCCGCGACAGGGGAGTCTGCAGCCCCTGTACCTGACCACGTACCTTTTGGTTCAAGCCTGACAGCATCTTGGGCTTGTCTTTGTTTACGGCCGTTATCAGCACTTCACCTGGGTTGACCTGACCCGGACGGCTGGCCCCCGACCGCCGTGATGCTGGCAGTCGCCGTGTCGGCTCGCGCGTTCACGGCCGATCCAAGGATCGAGGTTACGTTGTCCCCCAGGCTTCGGACCATGCCGTTGCCGGTGCAGCCCGCTGGGGTAGCAGACCGATGGCGGAACATCGGGTAATGTCAGAAGCCTCCTTGGCATAACGCATTACAGATCGAGAAGATGCTACGAATCGCACGCAGACGGACAAAAACCAACGGTCGATTGTGATCGTTTGTTCTGAATTTGTTTCGCGACTCCTGCGCGTATGGTCTCAGCTCGACTGATGCAGAACCTGACTGAACTACGCGGCTGGTGCAAGGCCGTAAAGCAACAGGTCTTGCACC
>JAFANO010000042.1 GCA_019232645.1 Planctomycetaceae bacterium
AGCCTGCTCTCGCCGGCCCAGGTCGACAGCTACCGGGGCTTCGTCTTCGCCTGCTTCGACCCCGGAGCCGTCGACCTCCGCACCTACCTCGCGGGCGCCGCGGACTACCTCGACCTGGTCGCCGACCAGGCCGAGGTGATGGAGATCGTGCCGGGGGCGCACGAGTATTCGGCGGACGCCAACTGGAAGCTGTTCGTGGAGAACAGCATCGACGGCTACCACTTGCTGCCGGTGCACACCACCTACTTCGAGTACCTGGAGAAGGTCGAGGGCAGCCGGCCGAACCTCGGCAGTCTCAACGAGGCAGTCGACCTCGGCAACGGGCACGCGGCGATCAGGTTCCGCGGGCCGTGGGCGCGGCCGGTGGCCCGCTGGACGCCAGCGCTGGGGGAGCAGAACCGCGCGCGGGTCGAGGCCGCGTACGCCGCGCTGGTCCGCAAGCACGGGCCGGAGCGGGCCGAGGTGATCGGCCGGGTCGATCGCAACGTGCTGATCTTCCCCAACCTCATCATCCTCGACCTCATGGGCGTCGTGATCCGCAAGCTCACGCCGACCTCGGCGGGGCACACCAAGGTCACGCAGTGGTCGCTGGCCCCCGCGGGCGAGGGCGCGGACCTGCAGGCGCGGCGGCTCGAGAACTTCATCACGTTCCAGGGCCCGGGGGGCTTCGCGACGCCGGATGACCTCGAGGCGCTGGAGGCCTGCCAGGCCGGGTTTCGCGCCGGCGCCGGCGTGCCGTGGTCGGACATCTCGCGGGGCATGCACCGCGAGCACAGCGGCCAGCCCTGCTGCAACGCCGACGAGCGGCAGATGCGCGCCTTCTGGCGACGGTGGCAGTCTCTGATGAGCTCGGGATGACCCTACCTGATCAGTCCGTCAGCCGACAGACTACTCATACGGATTCAAGGAATTTCGTGCGCTCGGTCTGCTGATTGGAATAGGAGTCAGTCATGCCGCTGTGCGGCACCCGGAACCTCATGAAAATGGGCTGAGGATCGATTACTCTGGAGGAACGCCCCTGCTTTGGAACGAGGCCGTTGCGTCACTGGTGCTTCCAGCCCGCATAGGAGTAACGCGGTGCGAAAATACCTTCTGTCCCCGGCTCTTGGCGCGTGTGTCGTGGGCCTGCTCCGGGGGTCGTTGGCGGCGAGCGGCTGCCGACCTGCGGACGCGCCCGTCGCGCCGCGGCGCGACCTGGCGGACCTCGACCGCTTGTTGCGCCTCATGGAGCGGCGGCTGGCGCTGACGCACGAGGTCGCGCGGTGGAAATGGGATGCGGGCAAGCCCATCACGGACCCCCAACGCGAGCGCGAATTGCTCCAAAGCGTCGTCGAACGCGGCCGGCTCAAGGGACTTGACCCGGAGTTGGTGCGCTCCTTCTTCGCGGCACAGCTGGCGGCGGCCCGGCTCGTTCAGCAGGCCGACTTCGAGCGCTGGGAGGCGAACGAGCAGGAGCCTTTCGCCGACCCGACGAGCCTGGCGGTGCTGCGGCAGCGGATCGACGGTTTGAACAGCGAGCTGATCGACGCGCTGGCCGAGGTCCGCCCCTGGCTCTCCGGGCTGACCGTGCAGCAGGCGCTGCCGCATCGGGCAGAGGAAATCCTGACCGGCAACGGCCCGGCCGGCGTGCGCGAAACGGCCATCGCCCCACTGCGGCGCTGACTGTGGAAGTCAGGGCAAGACGAGCAGGACTCTTCAGGGAGACTTCGACTGTGATTGAGCTTCTATCTGCGGGAGATCGCTGAGCAGGCCGGCGTCGACGACCGATTGGCCGGGGCGATCGACGGCCGACTCGCCTGAAGTGACATCGCATCGCTCGTGATGAGTGACCTTCGTAGGATCCGCTGTGCGTACCGAAATCTCGGCGATGTCGAGCGTTTCGGTCTGCACGGCGGATCCGACATGGGTACCGGGCGCGAGTCGGGGGATCGGGTCGGGTCAGTCGGAGAGGCGGTAGAATCGGGCCGCGGTGCCGCCGAAGATCGCGTCGCGCTCCGACTCGCCCAGCGGGCCGAGGGTCTCGACCAAGGCGTGGAACACGCGCTCGTAAGAACCCGCCAGCTCGCAGACGGGCCAGTCGGAGCCGAACATGAGGCGACCCGGGCCGAACAGCTCGAGCGCGGCCCGCACGTACGGCTTCAGATCATCCACGGTCCAGCTTCGCCAGTCCGCCTCGGTGATCATGCCCGAGAGTTTGCAGGAGACGTTGGGGAAGGCGGCGGCCGCCCGGAAGTGGGGGAGCCAGTCGTCGGTCCGGTGCTCCTTGATCCTCGGCTTGGCCAGGTGGTCGATCACCATCGGCAGGTCAGGCAGGTGCCTCGCCAGCGCGGGGACGTGCCGCAGATGCTTGACGAAGCAGAGCAGGTCGAACGGCACGCCGTGCCTCTCGAGCACCTTCAGGCCGCGCAGGACGTCATCGCGGACGATGAAGTCGTCGTCCGGCTCGTCGTGCGTGACGTGGCGGACGCCGACGAACTTGGGGTGGTCCTTGAATTCGAGCAGTTGTCGCTCGCAGGCCTCGCTCGACAGGTCGACCCAGCCGACCACCCCGGCGAGGAACGGGTGGTGCTTGGCCAGGCCAAGCACCCAGCGGTTCTCCTCGACGTCGTGCTGGGTCTGCACGAAGATCGTCCGATCGACCCCGACGGATCGAATCCGGGGCATCAGGTCCTCGGGCAGGAAGTCGCGGCGGATCGGCGCGAGGTCGGGCGCGTCGAGCCAGGCGTGGTTGAAGGGCATGTCGAGCTGCCAGAAGTGCTGGTGGGCGTCGATCGTGAGGGCCATGGGCGGTCAGTCCATGCGGACGCCGATCGACAGCAGCACGTTGGCGTAGCGCTGGCGGTCGGCCGTCTGGATCGTGAGGACGTGGTCGGGGGTCGCGACCGCGTCGTAGAAGCTCCACTTCTCGATCGGCTCCAGCTTCAGGTCGAGCCCGGCGTCGCGGATCTCGGCGCGATACTCGTCCCAGGCGGATGGTTCGGAATCCAGGGCGTGGGGTCCCACGGTCTCGTACATCATCGTGTAGATCGCCTCGATCGGGACCGCCGACAGCACCGCCCGGAGCACCTGCGCGCACGTGACGACGCCCGGCATCAGGTTCAGGCTGACCAGCTCGGCGTTCGGACCCCGCTTCGATGAGGCCGGGTAATTGCCGTCGGCGATCAGGATCCGCGCGTGGTGGCCGGCGCTGCCGATGACCTCGTTGATCTTGGGATGTATGAGCAAGTGTTTGAGCATCCTCGACGGTCTCCCCGTGAGTGCGTCCGCAAGCGACGCGTGAGGTTAAGGGCCCGGCTGCTCAAGAGGCCGGGAAGTAGCGGCGGAAGGCGTCGATCGTCCGGCGGGCGGCCTCGTCGGGGTCGGGGTACGGGAAGGCCTCGGCCGACGCGAAGCCTTGATAGCCGATGGCGCGGAGCGCCTCGACGATCGGTGGGTAATCGAGGTGCCCGGACCCGACCGGGCGGCGGTTCGAATCGACGAAGTGGAGGTGTCCGATCCGGCCGTCGCCGGCGCGGATGGCCGCGGGGATGTCCGCCTCCTCGATGTTCATGTGGAACAGGTCGGCCAGGAGGACGATGTTGCGAGTCGCGAGCGACCGGAGCAGCGCCACGCCCGCCTCGACCGTGTTGGCCAGGTCGGTCTCGTAGCGGTTCAGCGGCTCGTAGATCAGCGGGACGCCATAGGTCCTGGCGTGCTCGCCCAGGGCCTCAAGGGCCTCGGACAGGTAGCCGAGGGCCGTGGCGCGGTCGACGCCGTCGCCGCGGCCCTGCATCGAGCCGATGATCGCCGGCGCGTGCAGCGCGCCGGCGAAGTCGATGATCTCGCGGATGAACGACCGAGCCCTGGCGCGACCCGACGCGTCGGGCAGGCAGAGGTGCAGCCGCGACCTGACCCAGCCGGCCCCCGTGCCCACCGCCGCCAGCTTCAGGCCGAGGTCGTCGAGCAAGGCCCGCAGCCGGCCGGGATCGACCGCGCCCGGGCCGGGGGGGAACAGCTCGACGGCGTCGAAGCCGAGCGCCTTGGCCTTGCGGCAGCCGTCCTCCAGGTCATCCCGGAAGATGAACGGCCCGCCCCGGGCCTCCGGTACGAGGCTGATCGTCACCGACGATCGGATCGCCATGTCTGCGTCCCATCGCGAAAGGGATACGGGTGGCCGGAGGCCCAGTCGCATCGAGTCGAATCCCGGGTCGGGCGCCCTCCCCGCTACAGCCGCATGGCGGTGAACCCGCCGTCGACGTAATAGGACGCGCCGGTGATGAAGCTGCCGGCGCGGCGCGACAGCAGCAGCAGGGTGGCCCCGACCAGCTCGTGTGGCTCGCCGAACCGGGCCATCGGGGTCTGCGCCATGATCTTCTCGACTCGGGCCGGGTCGAGGACCGTGCGGTTCTGTTCGGCCGGGAAGAAGCCGGGGCAGAGGGCGTTGACCCGGACGCCCATCGGGGCCAGCTCGCGGGCCACGTTCTGGGTGAGGTTGACGACGGCCGCCTTCGAGGCCGAGTAGGCGAACACGCGGGACAGCGGCAGGGAGGCCGACACGCTGGCGATGTTCAGGATCGACCCGCCGCCGCTGGAGGCCATGTGCTGGCCGAAGACCTGGCAGCCCCAGTGCACCGCCTTGAGGTTGCTGTCGAGGACGAGGTCCCAGTCCTCGTCCTTGACCTCGAAGTAGGGGCTGGCGCTATTGACCCCCGCGCCGTTGATGAGCATGTCGACCCGGCCCTGCGTCGCGAGCGTGTGGCGCAGCAGCTCCTCGATCGAGTCGCGGCGCATGACGTCGACCGCCGCGAAGGCGGAACGGCCGCCGGCCGTCGTGATCTCCCGGGCCCGGGCCTGGCCCCGCTCGGGGTCGCGTCCGGCGACGACGACCGTCGCGCCGGCACGCGCCAGCCCCTGCGCCAGCGCCCCGCCCAGGATCCCCGTGCCGCCGATGGCCACCGCCACCTGGCCGCCAAGGCCGAACAACTCCTCCAAGTAGCTCACGGACATCGCTGCATTTCCCCAGACGAATAAGAGGTGTTGTTGCACCGATCAAGGCCGATCCCTCGGCCGAAGGGCCCACGCCCGTGGTCACATCGCGACCGTCCTACGGGCCCCGGGAATCTCATGCTCCCGGTCTGTTGAATTGGAATTGACATTTGAAATTTGAAATCTCATGCTCCCGATCTGCTGATTTGGAATTGACATTTGAGATTTGAAATCTCAAATTTGCAATCAGGAGGGAGTGCACAAATGATCCGAGATGCGTATCACAGGCCCACCCGGAGGGCCTCCAGGTGGCGGCCGAAATGATCGGCCAGGACCTCCGTATAGGTGTCGAGGTGCCCCTCCAGCACCTGCCGGACCGCCGGGCCGAGCTCGGGGTCGGTCAGCACCGAGCCGAACGTACAGTGCAGGATCTGGCGCCCGGGCCGAGTGAACCCCCGGCCGCGCGGGACCTCCGGCCAGAGCTCGAGGTACTGCCGCTCCAGCTCGGTCGCGTCGGCGACCTCCGAGGCCGGCGGCACCGAGCGGAGGGCCGCCGAGACGTGGTAGGTCGCTTTATCCTTGTCGTAGTGGCCCCGGGCGAAGTCGACGATCCGGCGGAACAGCGCGGCGTCGTGCCGCGCGACGACCCGCAGCGCCTCCAGGTAGCTCGTGCCGGCCGTCTTCACGTGGAACCGCCCACGAGTCGTCCGGGCCAGGGCCGGGTACATCGACAGCTTGTCCGAGCCCGAGTGCAGGCTCAGCTTGTACGGGCCCAGCAGCTCGGCGATCGCGGCGTGGTCCGCGAGCGACCGCTCCAGCGCGGCCACGTCCCCCGTGTAGTCGACCCCCTTTTCAAAGTCACCGATGTAGCGGGGGGCCAGGCTGATCAGCTTCATGCCGCGCCCGAGGCACAGGTCGGCGATGATGTAGTGCTCGGCCAGCGTGGTCGGCTGCTCGGTCTCGTCGACGCTCAGCTCGATCTCGTAGTCGCGTCCGGCCTCCTCCTGAACGCGTCGGATATGGACCGCCAGCGACAGGGCATGGTTCAGCGCCCGGCCGTACTTGACCGCGGCCCGGAGGCACGCCTGCTCGTCGAGCACGACGGCCGTCCCGGTCGCCAGCATGAGCGACTTGCCCCGGTAACGGTCGATCCAGCCGACCTCGCCGGCCACGGCGGCGAACTTCGCGCGGAGCGTCGCCTCGTCGTAGTCGTCGGCGCGGGCGTCGACGTGGTCCGAGGGGTCGATGGTGAAGAACGTGAAGCCGACGGCGGCCGTCGCGTCGACGTCCTGGGGCGCCTTCAGGTGGTCGGCGTCGGCGCCGGTGCGGCCGGTCCAGCACGCTTGCCGCATCCCGTCCAGCGCGTCGTCCAGGACGCGGAGGGGGTTGCGACCCGTGCGGGCCATCTCGCGGATCGACTGCTGGGGGAAGATCGGCTCGATTCCCGCGCCGCCGCGGCGCATCGCCTCGACGTGGCCCGGCGTCGCCAGTCCGATGCGGTCGCCGAAGCCGAAGCTCGGGCGGAGTCCCAGGGTCACGCAGGCGGGCGAGCCGGGCTCTCCGGGGGATGGTGTCGTCATCGGTCGAATCTCCGGTCGCGGAAGGGACCCCCTCGCATCAGTCGACCTCGACGACGGCCTTGATCACGCCGGTCTCGGGCCTGGTGTACGACGGGAAGACCTTGGGCAGCTCGTCGAAGGCCGAGCGGTGGGTAATCCACGGCGTGGTGTCGATCCGGCCCTCCTCGATGAGCCGGATGATCCGGGTGAAGTCCTCCGGCAGCGCGTTCCTGGAGCAGAGGAGGGTCCCCTCCGTCTTGTGGAAGACCGGGTGCTTGAATCGGACCTCGTCGGTGGTGATGCCCACGAAGACGAGCCGGCCCCCGGGCGCGATCAGGCCGAAGGCGTTCGACATCGAGATGCTCGAGCCGGTCGCGTCGAACACGACGTCGGGCAGGTGGCCGGCGGTGACGTCGCGCAGGTCCTTCTCGAGGCGCCCCGAGGCCTTGATCGCGTGTGCGACGCCCATCGTTCGCTTGCAGAAGTCGAGCCGCTGCTCGTCCCTGTCGAGGACGATCGACCGGGCCCCGGTGAGCTTGACGAACTCGAGGGTGGCCAGCCCGATTGGCCCGGCCCCGATGACCAGGCAGGACTCGTCGGCCCGGGGCGCGCCCCGGTTGACCGCGTGGCAGCCGATGGCCAACGTCTCGACCAGCGCCAGTTGATCGAACGCCAGCGTGTGCGAGACGTGCAGCTTGCGGGCCGGCAGCACGAAGTAGGGACGCATCCCGCCGTCGCGATGGACGCCCAGCACCTCGAGCCGCTCGCAGCAGTTGGGGTGGCCGCGGCGGCTGGCATAGCTGTTCGGGTCGTTGATGTACGGCTCGACCGAGCAGCGGTCGCCCGGGCGGACGTTGGTCACGCCCGCGCCGACCTCGACCACCTCGACGCCCAGCTCGTGGCCGGGGATCCGGGGATAGCTGAAGAACGGCATCTTGCCCAGGTAGCCGCTGATGTCCGTACCGCAGATGCCCACGCGATGCACTCGCGCCAGCGCCTCGCCCGTCCCGGGCTTCGGGGGAGCTTCGATGTCAATCTGTTTGAAGAGCTTGGGCTCTTCCAGCGAGAGGGCTTTCATCGGGGATGTTCTCCAGGCGCGTTTGGACCTCCGGGGCGGGGGATTATGGAGGTCCGGGGAGGAGGCGGCGCCCGTCCCACCCTCCAGGGCACTGCCGTCAGGGGCGTCTCTCAATCTCGATCCCCGGCGCTCGCCGGCCGCAGGTCGTTGTTCTCGGGTCGGCCTTCGATGTAGAACCAGTTGTGGATCGGTCGGAGGATCTCCAGCACCTCGACGACGAGCCCCTGATCGAGCGGCTTGCCGGCCCACTCGACCCACTTCCGGACGTTCTCCGGGTTCGCCGAGCCGACGACGCAGGTGGTCATGTCCTCATTCGCGATGGAGTACTGGAGGGCCAGTCGCGCGATGTCCACGCCCCTGGCGGCGCAGTGCTCGGCGGCGAGGCGGCAGGTCGCGCGGACCTCTTCGGTCGCCTTGTGCCACGGCGGCAGCGGCCCGTCGGTCAGGAGCCTCGCCGAGAACGGCGCCGCGTTCATGATGCCCACCCCGTGGGCCTTCAGGTAGGGAACCAGGTCGGCGAGCATGGTGTTCTGCAGGGTGTAGTGGTTATACGACAAGATCACGTCGAGTTCGGTGCGGTCGAGGATAGAGCGGAATATGCTCATCGGGTAGCCGCTGACGCCGACGAACCGGACCTTGCCCTGCTCCTGGATCTTGCGGAGGGCCGGGAGCGTCTCCTCGACGATCCGCGACATCTCGACGAACTCGATGTCGTGGCAGAGGACGACGTCGAGGTGGCCGACCCCCATGCGCTGGAGGCTCACGTCGACGCTCTCGACCACGCGGCGGGCCGAGAAGTCGAAGTGGCTGGGGGCGTAGCGTCCCAGCTTGGTGCCCAGGTAGTACCGGTCCCTCGCGATGCCCCGGAGCGCGACCCCCAGCAGGCATTCGCTCAACCCGCGGCCATAATAGGGCGAGGTGTCGATGAAGTTCATCCCCAGGTCGAGCGCGACGTGGACGGAGCGGAGGGCCTCGCTGAGGTCGATCGGGCGGAACTCCTGCCCCAGCGACGAGGCGCCGAAGCTCAGCCAGGACAGGTTCAGGCCCGTACGCCCCAGAGGTCGGAACTTCATCTGGACCCTTTCCCGAGCGAGGCCTCACACCGAGGCGGCGATCCCACGCGTCGCGATGCCGCAATCCTATCGCATCGGCCCCGGTTTTCCATAAGGTCGCGAAAAATCGAGACTGGAGCAACGATCCCGGGGGCCATGATCGTCCGACGTCGGGTGCCACGTCGATCTCGGCCACTGCCGATGATTCACCGGCCTGCTGAAGGACCACTTGGGCAAGCCGGTCGGACACATGCAACCCGGCCTTCCGTACCGAAGCCAGGGGGACGCACCTCCAAGCCAGCGATGCCACCACAAGCAACATGCCGACGTGGCGGGACATCCGGAACGCCGCCCTGGTGCAAGCCAGGGCTCAGGCCGCCTGGAGGCCGGCCTTAGAACTGGACGACCTGCCGAACGCAGGTTGAGCCGGAAAGCCCCGCCCTTGAGGGCTGGGGTCGCTTACTTCTCCTGACTTACTAGGTCGGCGGGCTTGACGCTCTTAGTGAAGCCGCCGATGCTGAAGTGGTGCGGGTGGAATTCGCCGACGATGTCGACGTCGCTCCTGGCGGGGATCTTGTCCTCGAGGCCGACCGCCCAGTAGGTGGCGTTGACCAAGAGCCGGCGCGTGCCCTCGCTTTGGAGGTCCTCCGCCGCCCCCATCGTGGTCGTGAAGACGCGGCCGGTCTTGCCTTGACCGCTGGTGTAGGTCTTGACCCAGGCGACCGGCATCATCGGGTCGTTGAGCTTGCCGGAGACGGGGTTGTCGGTCGACTTCATCCCCTCGAGGACCTGGCCGAGGACCAGGACCTGGCTGACGCCGGGCAGCGGCAGCCGGACGGTGTAGACGTCGGTCGCGCCCCAGATGTCGCCGTCCTTGATGCCCCGGGCGATCGGGTGGCTCTCGGCGCCCGGCGCGATGATGCCCCGCGTGCCCTGCCTGTCGTGGCCGCCGTGGTGGTTGACCCACGTCTCGCCGAGCACCTGGCGGCCGAAGCCCCCGTCCCACTCCTTGCTGTCGTAGGAATAGCGGGCGAAGGTCCTGCCCTTGCCGATATTGAACGCATGAGTCGCCGTCCGCATGCCGATGATCGGGCGTCCCGACTCGACGTAGTCGACGATGTGCTGCATCTGGTCGTCGGGGAGATCGCGGAACCGGGTGGCGATGATCATCAGGTCGGCCGTGCGGAGGGCCTCGAGGCCGGGGATGTTGTCGGTCCGGTTGGGGTCGATAGTCCCATCCTTGCCGATCGCGAAGAGCACGGTGCAGGTGAACCCGTGGCGCCTGGCCAGGATCTTGGCCAGTTGCGGCAGTGCCTCCTCCGAGCGGTATTCCTCGTCGCCGCTGATCAGGACGACATGCTTCCCCTTGCCAGATCCGTCGTCCCCCTGGATGACAATCCAGGGGTCATCGGCCTGCGCGCGGACACAGATCAGGCAGGCCAGCACCGCCGTCATCGCGACGCACGCCTGGCGGGCAAATCTCATCGTGGGCACGGTCCCGCCGCTCTCCACAATTTGGTGGTGGGTGAGGTTAGCTAACCCAGGCATCGCCCCACGTGGGGCGGTCGCCTGGAGCGATGTTGGTCTTCCTTCGTGGCGACAAAGGACCACTTCTCATCGAACTCGAGCGATTCACGCCCCTATGGTGCGGAGGCCTCGTAAGCGCCGATGTCGAATGGGATGACCCGGGGCGCATCGTCGGCGTCGTGTTCGGGAGCCTTGATCCCGTCCAACTCCGAGATCCCCCGATCGGCGGTTGTTCCCCGTCCTGCAGGGCGGTAATCGCCCGCCAGGGGGTCGCGGAACGTGACCCCCGAGATCACGGAATGCGCGTCCTGGCCGCTGAGCTCGTGCCATTCGGAGAGCGACTTCCGCCCCGAGGTCCCCTCGATCTCGCCCACGAGGGGGGCGGCATACAGGTTATAATCGAGCCGGGCACCCTTGGCCGCCGCACCGAGCGAGACCCCGATGCCAACGTCGGCCAGGCAGTTGTTGAACGCGACCGCGCGCTCGCCGGAGGCGATGCTCAATCCGCACTGAACGTCCCGCGCCAGGGTGCAGTTGATGACGACGTTGTCGCGGCCGCCGTTGAGGATGATGCCATCGCGGTTGCCATCGCTGACCGCATTCTCGATTCGACCCTCGGCGACGTTGGAGAAGACCACGCCATTGGTGCTGGCGGTGACCCGGACCCGCCGCACCGCGACGTTCACGACGTTGCTGACGAGCAGGCCAGTCCGGACGGCCCCTCGCACGGTCAGGTCGGAGACCTCGACCCCGCGCCCCCCGAGGATCGCCAGACCGACTTCCGCTTTGCGCGCGTCCAGGATCGTCCGACCCAGGCCGGCACCGCGGAGGCTGACCCCCGGCGCCAACGCCTGCCCCCCCTCATACGTCCCCGCCGGCAGTACAATCGTGTCGCCGCGTTGTGCCATCGAGAGTGCTTCGGCCAGGCTTTTTGCCCGGATCAGCGTATCGTCCTCTAGCTTATCCGACGATCGGACTCTGCAGCCCGGCAGCGCCAGCAGACACGCCAGCACCCAGAACGTCCCGAGATCCCGAATGCGTCGGAGAGGGCCCTCGTGCGGGGGGACGGACATCATCTTCATCGGAGACTCAAAAAATTATTTATGTGCAAGTTCACGAATCCTATTCATTCCAGGGCAGGCCGGCTGCTGCTGCGAGAGGCAGTGCAGGGTGCCCAGGCCCACGACGAGGTCGACGGCGTGGATGCCGGCGACGACGCGGCCGGGGAAGACTTCGGCCAGGGTGTTGAGCGCCTCGCGGTCGGCGGGGTCGTTAAAGGTCGGGACGAGCACCAGATCGTTGGCGATGTAGAAGTTGGCGTAGCTGGCGGGCAGGCGCTGGCCCTTGAAGACGACCGGCTCGGGCATCGGCAGCGGGACGACGCGGAGTGGCAGGCCGTCCTGGTCGCGGGCCTCCTCGAGCCGCCGCCGGTTGTCTTGCAGGGGCTCGTAATTGGGGTCGGCTCGGCGCGACTCGACGACGGTGACGACGGTCCGGGGGTCGACGAACCGCGCCAGGTCGTCGACGTGGCCGTGGGTGTCGTCGCCGAGGATCCCCCGGCCGAGCCAGATCACGTGCCGGGCGCCGAAGTAGCCGGCGAAGACGCGCTCGAGGTCCGCCCGGTCGAGCCTCGGGTTGCGCGCCTGGACCTCGCCGAGCAGGCATTCCTCGGTGGTCAGGAGCGTGCCCCGGCCGTTGACGTCGATCGCACCCCCCTCCATCACCACGCGGACGCGACGCCCCACGACCTCGACCCTCGGCGCCCAGCGGCGCAGGCCGAGCCGGCGCGCCAGCCGTCGGGGGAGGCGGTCGTCTTCCTGATGGTTGTCGTACTTCGCCCAACCGTTGAACTTCCAGTCGAGCAGCGCGACGCGGTCCTCGACGGCCCCGGCGTCGTCTTTGACCAGGAACGTCGGGCCGGAGTCGCGGAGCCAGACGCGGTCGGTGGCCGCCTTCACGAACTCGACCCGCCCGAGGTCCACCCCCACCTTGTCCAGGCACTCGGCGGATCGAACCCGCATCTTCCACCCCTTGACCACGATGTTGACCCGCTCGACCCGGCTCAGGTGCCGGACGATCTCGGTGTAGACCCAGGGCACCGGCGCGAACTTGCCGGGCCAGTCGTCGCGGTTGTGGGGCCAGGCGATCCAGGTCGCCTCGTGCGGCTCCCACTCCGCGGGCATCCGATATCCAAGCTGGGCGGGCGTCTCGGTCATCATCGGGGCAAGGGGATGGAGACAGGGGAAGGACACCGGGACAGCGGCCCCGGTCAGGTCGCGTCGAGGAGGCGCTGGGTGATCGGCCCGTACGCGTCGATCCGGCGGTCGCGGAGGAAGGGCCAGCTCCGTCGCGTCTCGTCCTGGAGGCGGGGGTCGCAGGTGGCGATCAGGACCTCCTCGGCCTCGCGTCCGGCGCGGGCGATGATCCGGCCGAAGGGGTCGGCGACGAACGAGCCGCCCCAGAATTCGAGGCCCCCGCCGGCGGGCCCCTCGTGACCGACGCGGTTGACGGCCGCGACGAACAGGCCGTTGTTGATGGCGTGCGCCCGCTGCACGATCTCCCAGGCAGACGCCTGCGCCTCGCCGGACTCGGCCTTCTCGGCGGGGTGCCACCCGATCGCCGTGGGGTAAAACAGGACCTCGGCCCCCTTCAGCGCGGTCAGGCGGGCGGCCTCGGGAAACCACTGGTCCCAGCAGACCAGCGTGCCGACGCGGGCGACCTGCGTGTCGAGCGCCTGGAAGCCGAGGTCGCCGGGGGTGAAGTAATATTTCTCGTAATAGAGCGGGTCGTCGGGGATGTGCATCTTGCGGTAGCGGCCCCGGAGCGACCCGTCGGCGTCGAGGACGACCGCCGTGTTGTGGTAGACCCCGGCGGCCCGCCGCTCGAAAATCGACCCGACGACGACCATCCGCGTCTCGCGCGCCACGGCCGCCAGCGCCTCGGTGGTCGGGCCGGGGATCGGCTCGGCCAGGTCGAACCGCGACGGGTCCTCCACCTGGCAGAAATACCGGGTTCGAAACAGCTCGGGCAGGCACGCGACCTGCGCCCCGCGGCGGGCCGCCTCGCGCAGTGCCTCGCGGGCCCGGCGCAGGTTGTCGTCGGGGTCGATCGAGCACCGCATCTGGACCAGGCCTACGGCGAACGTTCGCGAGGCGGTTCGGCTCATCTCGGGTCCCTTGCACCTCGATGGCGGGGTTCGTGACGCTGAATGTCATTCATCTTATCGCGGGCGTCTAGGGGCGGCGAGACCGGGTGCGAGGGCGAGGGGCTTGCGGGCTTGCCGGCCGGTCGGCCCTCGCCGCGAGGGCGCCGGATTGTTAGAATGATCCTGTATGATGATCGCACCCGACCCCGCGGAATTGAATCCGGCCGAAGGGACGATATCGCTATTGGCAAACTTGCCGCTGGTCATTCACGAACGCTTGGGATACTGGGCCCGACACCTCCGGCCCCGGCTGCTCGGCCGGCCGGTCCGCTGGGTGCAGAGTCGGTCGGCGGACGACCTGGAATCGGCGCTGGCCGGCGCGGCCTGCCCGATCGTGGTGCTCGACCTGGGCCGGCGTCCCCGGGTCGGGCTGGAGGAGCTGGATCGGGCGGTGGAAGTGGCGCCGGGGGCGATGGTCCTGGTCCTCGACCCGGAATCGGGTGAGGGGGTGGCGACGTTGGCCCGCGAGCTGGGCGCCACCCACGTGATCTCGGGGGTCGCTCCTCCGCCCGCCGTCGCCGGGCTGCTTGCACGCTGGCTGCCACTGGCCCTGCGGCGGACCGGGCGCGACGGCTGGTCGAGCAGCCTGCGCCCCGAGCCCGAGCCGGAGCCTTGGAATTGGCTGGCCCCCTACCTCGGGGAGCGGCCGGGCGTGTCCCGGATCCCGCGACCTTGACGCCCGGACCCGCCCGGACCGAGCCGGGAGAATCGTCCCCTTCCTCTCTTCTTCGATCCGCACCCGTACGCTGACGCGACGCGAGGGCCTCTTTACGATGATGTTCGGCAAGAAAAGCTCCAGCCTCACCGAGCAGGACGTGCTCGACGCCTTGAGAGGGGTGAAGGACCCGGACCTTCACCGCGACCTGGTCGACCTCGGCATGATCAAGAATATCCGGATCGGCGACGGCACCGTGGCGCTGACGGTGAACCTGACGACCCCCGCCTGCCCGCTCAAGGCGCAGATCGAGCGCGACGTACGCCAGGCGCTGGCGAGCCGCCTGGGGAGCGAGTGGGACCTGGCGATCACCATGGGCGCCGAGGTCCGCGGCAAGGGGGTCGTCGAGAAGGGGGACATCCCGGGCATCAAGAACGTGCTCGCGGTCGGTTCGGGCAAGGGGGGCGTGGGCAAGAGCACGATGGCGGCGGCGATCGCCTACGGCCTGCGGGCCTACGGCTCGACGGTCGGCCTGATGGACGCCGACGTCTACGGGCCGTCGATCCCGCACCTGGTCGGCGCCACCGGCCGGCCGATGGCGCGGGGCGAGCGGATCCAGCCGATCGAGGTCGACGGCCTGAAGCTGATGTCGATGGGCTTCCTGCTCGAGCCCGATCGCGCCGTGATCATGCGCGGGCCGATGCTCCACGGGATCATGCAGCAGTTCCTCCACCAGGTGGACTGGGGCCCGCTCGACTACCTGGTCATCGACCTGCCCCCCGGCACCGGCGACGTCCCGCTGACGCTCTCCCAGACCCTGCCGCTGACCGGCGCCGTGGTCGTCTGTACGCCCCAGGAGGTCGCCCTGCTCGACGTGACCCGCGCCGTCACGATGTTCCGCCAGTTGAAGGTCCCCTTGCTCGGGATGATCGAGAACATGAGCTTCTTCGACGTCCTGGCCTATCTCAAGGAGCGGGGAGGCCCCCGGGTCCAGGAGCTGATCGGCGAGCGGGGCTTCTTCGACACGCCGGGCGACGAGCGGGCCTACCTCTTCGGCCGGGGCGGGGCCCGACGCCGTGCCGAGCTGCTTGGCGTCCCCTTCCTGGGCGAGGTCCCGCTCAACATCCACGTCCGCGAGCGCGGCGATGCGGGCCATCTCAAGGACGTCCTGGCTCCCAACTCGCCCGCCCGGCCCTACCTCCTCGGCGTCGTCGAGCAGCTCGCCGCCCAGATCAGCATCCAGAACATCAAGTCCCCCAAGATGCCCAAGCTGGAGATCTTGAATTAGGGCCCCTTTCGGTCGGGTAGATCGGTGCGACGCAACCCACCCGGACGATTGACGCCGTGGGGTGGGCTTTGCGCATAACGTTTCATCACAAATAGATAATTTGCGGTGCCCCTCCCACGAAGAAGGTCCGGACCTACGAGGGAGATCCGGACCGGGCAGCCTCATCTGGCTCGTGAACGTGAATCAGGGGTCGCCGCTGCGTTCCGCCTGCTCAGCGGTGTAGGCCAGGCAGCAGCGGATGTCCGCCTCGGTCAGCTCGGGATGGGCCCGGAGGATGTCGGACCAGGTCCAGCCATCGATGACGAGCGAGAC
>JAFANO010000071.1 GCA_019232645.1 Planctomycetaceae bacterium
AGCCCGACAGCAACGACCGGGTCTCCAACCCTTCGAATTGGAGCACCGTACGATTACGCTTCCTCATCAGATGATCTCCTTGTGAGTTCGAGATGCTACGTTCCGACTGCCATTCCCACCCCGGCGGCGCCGGTGCTTTCCGCCCCAATCAAGGGCCGTCGAGGAGTTCGATCGCCAGATCTCGGAGGGCCGCGCCGCAGGCGGCGCTGGCCCGGGGTTTGTCCGCTGACAGGTCGCCGAGGACACGCCCACTGCCTGATCCGAAGCCGAGAGGCCGACGACCGACCCCTGGACGGTCGCCGTGAAGGCGCACGACGAGGTCGCGCCGAAGGCCAGGCCGTCGGCGAGGAGAGGGGCGATGGACGTCCCGAGGACGGCGGTCGCGGTGCCCCGGATCCGAACCAGGACTGTGGAAAGTGCTCGCGACCTCGTGGAAGTCGCTCACCGGAAGGCTGTGGAGGGTCGGCAAGGTCCGGGAGCGCCCTCCAGGCTTCCCAGGCCGGTGCCGCCGACGATCGGTCAAGAGCCTGCGCCGCTCGACGACGCCGCCATGGAGACGTCGACCCCGGTGTTCGGGTCGCCGTCGAAGGTCACGTCGGGAGTGCTCCGCAGTCCGGTCGACCGGGCACCCCGTCAAGACGAGGGCGCGGCCTTGTGTCGGCTGTAGCCTCCTCTGCCGCCGTATCAGATCGCGAGGGTTCGTCCCCTCCAAGAAGCTCATCGCGCAATCCCGCCCTGAATGCGCGCGGATTCTTTTCGGACGGCGCTTTTTTCGGGGTGCTTCGAGGCGCTTCCTCCATTGAAATCAAGATTTGTGGTTACCTTTCGGAGATCGGGCCCGGGGCGACGGGGAGGCGGCGTGTGACGTCGAGGCTGGCCGGCTGGCCGTGTGAGAGGAGGCATGCTTGACTACCGGACCAACGGCGCTAAGATTGTTACGATTTTTTATCCCGCGACCGACCCGAGGTACGGCCCGGACTGCCCTGGCGCGTGCGAGGGTTATCAGGTTCGGGTTTTTTCAGGTCAACGGACACATCGTCATCGGCGAACGGGGCACGTCCCTTGGGGACCAACTCTCACGAGATTTGTATACCTGAAAGGTAAGATGACTCTATCCGAAGGGGAGCCTGCGGGGAGAGGACCTCCATGCTGCAATCGGGCAGGACGTGAAACGATCCTGAATCTAATCGAACGGATTCCACCGATGAGACTTCCTGCAGGAATCGCCCCACGCAGATCCGAGGTGCCCCCCCTCGCCGTCGAGTCTCTGGAAGACCGGCGGCTCCTCAGCCCCCTGACGCTGTCCTCGGGGCCCGAGCGCGGCCCTTCCGGGGTCGCGATCGCGGCCGAAGTGGGTCCCTCGAACGCGTCGCCGAAGGTCGCACTGAATGCCATCACTGTCCCGCCCGGATCCGGGGGAAGGCCGAGCGACGGTCAGGTCATGATCGCGGTGGCCCAAGCCGTGGTCGGAGACGGCGCTCCGGGGGTCATCGGCCCGGTCGTCCCTGGGGACGCCGGGATGGTCTCGGGACCCGTAGGGCCTGGCGGCCCGGGACCCATGCTCGCCTTTGGCGTATCCGGACTTCCGGACATCGCTCGCCTCGACCTCGAGGCGTCCGGCGGCCTTGAAGCCCCCGGCCTGCCAGCCCCGGGGGAGTTGCCTCTCCCCGCGATCGTCGCCTTCGCGTCCGCTCCCGGCACCGCGATCGGTTCCTCGGCGCGGGGCGCTGTGGTGGCCGGCAACCCCGCCGGCCAGGGATCCTTCGACGGCATCCCCGGTGGTCAGGGCCGCATGGTCAACGATACCGGCGCGACGGGAGGTGTCCCGCCTTGGGAGTGGTCGTCACGCCCCGAGGGCGCGTCGTCCTCCGGCGTGCCTCTCGGCCCGATCCGCGGGGACGGGGTGATCCAGCGGGGCACGGGCCGGCCAGAGATCGGTCTGCCCTCCGACGAACGGGCCGGATCGGATCGCGACCTTGCGGACCCGCAACGGGCCGACCTGCTGAGCCATTTCTTGCCGTTCGACCGTTCGGTGCTGGAAGACGCCCTCGATCACTTCCTCGACTCGTACGCCGGCCTCGGCGCCGCGATGTCCGGGGGGACGGGACCGCTCAGCGTGGTTCCCGCGCTGATGGCCCTCGCGGTCTCGATCCTGGCCTGCGACGTGGCCCTCCACCTGCGACGCTCCCGGGGCGACGGGCGCCTGGCCGAGGGCGATGAGGGCCCCCTCCATTTCCCCGGCCTGCCCGGCCTCTGGAGCCGTTCCCGATCATGAGCGCCGATCCGATCGATACCCTGCTCGTGAAGCTTTCTAGCGGAGACGACTCCGCCGCCGAGCGCGTCTTCCGGGATTATGAGCCGTACCTCCGCGCCATGGTGCGGAAGCGAGTGACGCCGTTGCTCCGCGCCAAGTTCGACTCGATGGATGTGGTCCAGTCGGTCTGGGTCAACGTCCTGGAGGGCTACCGCGCGGGGGGATGGAAGTTCGCCGACCGCGACCAACTGAGGGCGTTCCTGGCCCGGGTGACATACAACCATTTCATCAATCATTGCCGCCGTCACGGCGCCGCGCTGGAGCGCGAGCGGCCGCTTCCCGAGGGCGAGTCGCCCGCTCTGCCCCCTTCGTGCCAGCCGCGACCCAGCCAGGTCGCCGAGGCCGACGAGCTGTGGGAGCGGATCGTGCATCACTGTCCCCCCACGCACCGCGAGGTCCTCCAGCTCAAGCGACAGGGGGTCCCGCCGACCGAGATCGCGGCCCGCGTCGGGCTGCATGAGGGGAGCGTGCGCCGCATCCTCTACGAGTTGGCGCGGCGGCTTACTACAGAGCGGGCGCAGACGCGCTAGCCGACGGGGCCCTCGCGCTGAGGGCAGTGGCGATGGAGGCACCTAACCCCGACGCCCTCGGAGAGGGAGCCGGCTCCCGGGAGACCCAGGTCTTCGACGTGCCCCCCGGCTTCGATCCCTCGGGCGCGCTCGCCGCGCCGCAGGTCGACGAGCTGGTCGCCGCCTGGCGACGTGGGGAACGGCCGAGGGCCGAGGAGATCCTGGCCCGCCACCCCGGGCTCGGCGACGAGGCGGCGATCCGCCTGATCGTCGAGGAATTCGTCCTCCGCCTGGAGGCGGGGATGGACGTCGACCCCGCCGAAGTCGCGCGCCGGTTCCCGCTCTGGCGTGACGAGCTGGAGCTCCTCCTCGACAGCTACCGCATGATGCAGGCGGGCCCGGCGCCGGACCTCCTGCCGGGCACGGGCGAGGACCTGGCCGGGTTCCGGCTCCTGGCCGAGCTCGGTCGGGGTGCGTCGGGAGGGGTCTTCCTGGCCCAGCAGCCCGAGCTGGCAGACCGGCTGGTGGTCGTGAAGATCACGCCGCGCGGCCGGGAGGAGCACCTCTCGCTCGCCCCTTTGCAGCACAGGAACATCGTGCCGCTCTACTCCGCGCAGGTGATCCCCGACCTCGACTTGCAGATCCTGTGCATGCCCTTCCTGGGCGGCGCGTCGCTGGCGCAGGTCCTGGACCTACTGAGGGATCAGCCCCCGGCCCGGCGGGCCGGCCGTCAACTGCTCGACGCGCTGGATCGGGTCCAGGCGCGCCTACCGGTCGCTCCCCCGAGCCGGGGTCCGTTCCGACCGTACCTCGCCCGCGCGACGTACGTCGAGGCGATCTGCTGGATCGGGGCTTGCCTCGCCGACGGCCTCCAGTATGCTCACGACCGCAACCTTGTGCATATGGATATCAAGCCGTCCAACGTGCTGCTCGCAGGCGACGGCCAGCCGATGCTCCTCGACTTCCACCTGGCGCGCGAGCCGATCGACCCCGGCGCCCCGACGCCCTCCTGGATGGGTGGTACGCCAGGATATATGGCCCCCGAGCACTCCGAGGCGCTAATCGCTGTCGGCGAGGGCCGGGCGATCCCCGCCGCCGTGGACGGCCGCGCCGACCTCTTCGCGCTGGGAATGCTGCTGGACGAGGCGCTCTGCGGGCGCAGTCCGGAGGCGAACGGCTGCCCTCGGACTCCGCTGCACCGCCGCAATCCGGTGGTCAGCGTAGGCCTCTCGGATGTCATCCAGAAATGCCTCCAGCCCGATCCCCGCGCGCGCTATCCCGACGCGGCCGCGCTGGCGGCCGATCTGAGGCGTCACCTGGAAGACCTTCCGCTGCGGGGCGTCCCCAACCGCAGCCCCGCCGAGCGATGGCGCAAGTGGCGCCGCCGCCGGCCTCACGCGCTGCCGCGGGTCCGGATCCTGCTGGCCGCGGCCCTCACGACGGCCGCGGCGACGCTCCTGCTCTGGGACGCCTATCGCCTCCGCGTCCACGAGATCGGGGCCGCGCTGGCCAGCGGCCGGGCGTATCGGGGGCGGCATCACTACCAGGAGGCCGCGGAGGCCCTGAGGCACGGCCTGGCCCTCGCCGGGAACCTGCCCGCGATCGGCTCGTATCGGCGGGCGCTCGGCGACGAGCTGGCCCTCGCTCTGAGGGACGGGAGGGCCGCGGACCTCCATCGTCTCGTGGATCTCATCCGCTTCCGGTATGGCATCGACCCGCCCCCGCCCGAGGAGGCGCGGACCTTGATCCGACGCGGCCGGGCCCTCTGGAAGGCGCGGAGTGAGCTCCTCGCGCCGGGAGTCGGCCGACGCGAGCCCGAGGTCGAGCGGGGCATCCGGGCCGATTTGCTCGACTTCGCCCTCGTCTGGGTGGACCTCCGCGTCCGATCGGCGCCGGCGGCCGAGGCCGACGACGCGCGCCGGGAGGCCCTCCGCGTGCTCGAGGAGGCGGAGGACCTGCTCGGGCCCAGTCCCGCGATCGACCGCGAGCGCCGGACCCATGCCGGGCCGCTCGGGCGGGCCGGCTCCTCCCGCACCCCCTCGGCTCTGCCGAAGTCGGCCTGGGAGCATTACGACCTGGGGCGATCCTACCTCCGGTCCGGTCAGATCGCGCCCGCGGCCGAGCAATTCCAGCTCGGCCTCGAGCGGAGGCCGGAGGACTTTTGGCTGAACTTCTACCAGGGGCTCTGTGCCTATCGCCTCGGGCAGTATCAGGATGCGGTCCAGGCGTTCTGCGCCTGCGTCGCGTTATCCCCGAGGGCCGAATGCTTTTACAACCGGGCCCTGGCCCACGAGGCGCTGGGCCGGACCGACCGGGCCCTCCGCGACTACACCCGCGCCTTGCGACGGGATCCTGCGCTGACGGAGGCGGCCCTCAACCGGGGCCTCCTCTCCTATCACGAGGGCCGCCTCGACGCGGCGGCTGCCGACTTGAGGCATGCGCTCACCACGGCGTCGAGCCGTGGGGTCCTGGGGATCATCCACTACAACCTGGCCCTGGTCGACCTGGCGCGCGGAGATCGGCCTGCGGCCCTCTCGAATCTCAAAGCCGCCTCGAATTTCGGATACGAGCCGAGTGGTGCCTCCGGTACGTCACGGTCCTCACCGTAGGGTTAGTTGCGCGGCGCTGACCCACCCTCCGAGGATGGGCCACAGGCTCATCACGCGCTTGAGCGCCTCACACCAGACCGTCCAGCGGACGCTTGGACTGCTCTAGCGGCGGCATGAGGGAGTATCTCGCGGTTCCACGTGAAATTTTCAACGCTCAAGTTGGCTTCCGGGGGGATGGCCGCAACCTCCCCAGAACCCCTACAATTCGATCTCCGAGGATCGCTGGCTCCATTCGCGTCCTGACTCCGTTGCTCGCTGCCCAAGGCGTTCCCCGTGATCAACCTCCCGGACCTCATCGACGACGCCAAGGGCTTCCAACACTGTCCGAGATTTTCATTGGCCCGACCGGGTCGCCTGCCCTCATGGCGACTCCAGGGAGGTCGTCCAGGACGGCAAGGACCGGACCCAACCCCACCGTCAGAGCACTGACTGTCGGTCTTGTAGGTGGCGCTTCGAGGACCTGACCGGGACCGTCTTCACCGGGTACCGCCAGCCACTCCAGATCGGGATCCTCTGCCGGGATTCGTCGGGCCTGAACCGCTCCGTCTCCCAGATCGCCCAGGAGATGGACCTGGACTCTGTCGTGAAGCTGATCGGCATGGGTGATCCCTCTCGGGTCCGCATGTCTCCGTCCCCGGCGACGGGACGGGGCCGCCCCGCAGGACCCGATGATCGCGGACGGATCGACTCCGGGGATTGACAAAACCGCGGCCGATTCATCCAGGGACGACGCGGACGAACCCGTCGCGGTCGATGGTGCCGCGGAGGCCGATGTCGATCCAGTCGGGGTCGCCGGCGCGAAGGGCTTGGAGCCGGCCCTCGGCGTCTGCGGTGAGAGGTTGGCCCGCGTCGTCCACGGCCCGGAGACCGACGCCCGGGAGAGGCTGGCCCACGGTGCCGGGCTTGTGGCCGATCTGCGTGACCCCGCCGCGGTCGAAATCCGCCGTCGAGCCGGTCAAGAGTCCGAGGGTCGGATGGTCGAGGTGCTGCAGCGCCAGGTCGATCGTCTCCAGGGGCTGGGCTGGCCGCCGTCGCATCGCAAAGGCGTGAACCCCTGCTTCCAACACCGCCTGGCGGACGGTGAAGGCATTGATCGGCGGCGCCACCGGCGGGCCGTACACGATGCTGACCGTCCGGCGCCATCCCTGGGGCCGTTTCCAAAAGAACCGGCCCCGCGAGAAGCTCAGCAGGCTGCCCCAGAGGTTGTCGAGGAAGACCGGAATGACCGGGACGTGCTCCCGGTCCTTGAGGATCGCCTCCAGGCCGCGGTGGAACTTGCCTGTCAGGCCGTTGCGCGAGATCTGCCCTTCGGGGAAGATCCCCAGGACTTCGCCGCGATCAAGCGCCGCGCGGGCCGCCCCGATCATTTCCCGCTGCGCGCGGGGGCCGGAGAACGGTACCGGGATCAGTCCCGCTCGGAGCGCCAAGGGGCGGAGGACCGGCAGCTTGATGAAATCGCCGTTGACCAGTGCACGGCCCCGGCGCGGGCAGGTCGCGGCGAGGAAGAAGCCGTCGTACCAGGTCACGTGGTTGACGGCCAGCAGCGCCGGCCCGGTCCGGGGCACGTGCTCTCGTCCCCGAACCTCGATCCGGTATCGGAACCAGAGCAAGCCTCGGATCAAGGGCTGGATGATCCAGGGCAGCACGGCGCCGAACGCGGCCAGCGCCGCCGCACCAACCGCCAGGCCGACGAGCCAGTCACGCCAGGACATCGGCGGGTTCCAGTTGCGGATCGGGCGCGGGACGGCTCAGGGGCCGGATCAACGGCCAGGCGATCAGTGTGAATAGGGCCGAGGCGATGAACGCGCGGGTGAAACCGTGGCCCAGCGCCGCCGCGACCTCGGCGAAGACCCAGCCGCCCATCACGCTCACGTTCGAGACGGCCATGAACAGCGCGTAGGTCGAGGCGGCCATCCTCGGGTCGGACGCCTCCATCGCCAGGACGTAGTAGAGGGCGTCGTTCCAGCCGTTGGCCACGCCAAAGGCGAAGGCGCCCAGGATTGCCGACGCCGTGCCGACGACCAGCACCTGGCCGACGGCCGAGGCCGCGAGCATGAGGATCCCGATCCTCAGGACCCAGCGACGGCCGAGCCGTCCCGCCGACATCGGCATCAGCGCCGCCCCGACCGCGCGGCCGATGTACCGGATCGAGGCATATGTGCCGATCTGGCCCTCCTGGAAGTGGAGCGACTGATAATACGGGCTGAGGTTGATCTCGATGCCGTACCCGACGGTCGCGTAGAACGCCCCGAAGGCCAGCAAGATCAGCGACCGCGGCAGGATCAGGACCCGGAGCGCCTCCCACTGGAATCGTTCGGCGTCGGCGGCCCGGCGCGGCTCGCGAACCCAGAGCGCCAGAACCAGCGGGACCATCCCCAGCGCCGCGCAGGCGTAGATCATCTTGAAGAATCGCTCGAGGCCGCCCACCTCACCCTCGAGCCAGGCGCCGAACGCGAACGAGCAGATCGTCGCGGCCACCGCCCGGGCTGCCACCAGTGCCCCCTGGACCCTCGGGCGATCGTCGGGGGGGGTGACGTCGATGACCATGCCGTCGCAGCACGTGTCGTAGAGCGCCAGCCCAGTGACCGTCAGGACCGCCAGCGTCGTGAACGCGCCGAGGTACCGACCGGGGTGGACCGCCACCAGCCCGAGGAGCCCCAGCATCTGGACGACCAGCCCGACCACGATGTACGGCTTGCGGTGGCCGAATCCGAGCAGGTTGAACCGGTCGGAGATCGGCCCGCCGAGGAACTTCAGGATGAACGGGACGAGGGCCAGGCTCTGGACCTTCGCGGTCGCCTCCGCCGAGACGCCCGAAGCCTGCATGAATATCTGGTTGAAATTGAAGAAGTAAGCGACGACCACCCCCTGCACCGCGTAGAGGCCGACAAACAAGGCAAGATAGACGGGGCTGACCCGCTTGGTCCGGCTCATTCCGCGTCCTCCGAGTCGAGGTCCGGATCAGGCTCGGGCTCGGCGTCGGTCAGCCGGCCGAGGCGGAACGAGTGGCGGAGCAAATCCTTGGCACGCTCCGGCAGTGGCGAGGCCGCGACCCGTGCAATCACCTGCTCGATCGGGTACGCGACCCGCTTCAGCTCGATTTTGCTGCAGTCGATGATGGCGTAGGCGGCGCGCGGGTCGCCGTCCCGCGGCTGGCCGACGCTGCCCGGGTTGACGACCACGGTCCCGTTGACCGAGAGGTTGTACTGCATGTGCGAGTGCCCCACGAGGACGATGTCCGCCTCGATGTTCTTCAGACGCTTGGCCCAGAGCTTCGGGTTGTGCTTCAGGTATTCGTCGAGCGGGTCTCGGGGCGTCGCGTGGACCATGAGGAACCGCTTGTTACCGACGTTGAACCGCTGCATCAATGGCAGTTGGAGCAACCAGCGCCGCTCGTCGGGCCCGAGCGCGTCCCAGACCAAGCGGCGCGAGACCCGGGTCAGGTAACGATAGCCGCTCTCGCCCTTGATCTCGACCCCGTGAGCCGCGCCGTGGTCGTGGTTGCCCCGGATCGCGTACCGCGCGTACGTCATCGCCCAGCGGACGCAGGCCGCGGGGTCGGGGCCGTAATCGACCAGGTCGCCCAGGCAGAGGCAAATGTCGTGCGGCTCGTCGATCGCCGCCAGCGCCGGCCAGTTCCCGTGGATGTCGGACACGACGAGGATTCGCATGCGACCGCGCCCCTCCCATATCGGAACCTTTCACCTACGGCCTGCGCGGGGACAGCTCGTTGCGGACCCAGTCCAGGAATGCGGCCAGCATCGCGGTCTCTCCCTCAGACTCGGCTCGCTCCAGCCAACGCGGGATCTCCGCCATCGGCAAGAAAGGCAATGAGGGACTTGCCGCGACGTGTAGATAGATCGCATTCGCCTGGAGTTGGAGGACGCGCAATGATCGGCCATCGTAATGCCAGACTTCCGGGACCCCCAGCGCCGCGTAGACGCTGAGCGTCTCTTTGTCCTTGTGCGCGATTTCCACCTCGACGGCGAGGTCGGGGGGCGGATCGACGTCGAGATCGATCTCCTTGGCCCGGACCAAGGGCTCGTTGGCCAG
The DNA here is from genome assembly GCA_019232645.1 of Planctomycetaceae bacterium. Lineage (GTDB taxonomy): Bacteria > Planctomycetota > Planctomycetia > Isosphaerales > Isosphaeraceae > JAFANO01. The sequence continues at coordinate 9,486 of JAFANO010000071.1, forward strand.
GTAGAAAGCGGTGTCCGGTTCCTTGCCTCGCTGCGCCTCCTTCCGGAGTAGGGTCATGCGCCCCACGCCCATGCAGTTCAGGTCGATCCCCAGGGCGGCCATGCGGATCATCAGCCCGAGGCGCTCGGCGTGCTGCTCGTGCTCCTGCGAGGGCGACATGAGGATGAGCCTCCCCCGGTCGTAAGTCATCCGGACCGAGCCGCGCCGCGACTCATCCGTGTGCCTCAGCGCCTGGTAGGTCTCCCAGCTCACGCCGTACAGGACGATCCGCTGCTCCCCGTTCGTCGCCGATTGGGTCATCGTGGCCATGCTGGACCTCCCGACCTCGACTTCGCGAATCCCGCTTGGGTCCCGAACTCTCGCCGGCCCTAGGCGAGCCACCGATCGTACCAGAGTTGGAACATCAGCAAAGTCCAGAGCGGCTTGCGGTGGTCGCGGGTGCCCGCCCGGTGCTCCTCGATCCTGCTGGCGACCTCGTCGGGCCGGAACAGGCCCTGGCGCCGGAGCCGTCCACGGCCCAGGAGCGATTCGAGCAGCGGGGCCAGAGGACCCCGCAGCCACCGCGCCACGGGGATGCCGAACCCCTTCTTGGGTCGTTCGAGGACCGTGGCGGGGAGCCGGCCCGCCGCCGCGCGCTTCAGAAGCCGCTTGGTCTGTCGCCGGCCGTACTTGAAGGCGGCGGGCAGCGCCTGGATCGAATCGACCAGCGTCGCATCGAGGAATGGCGCACGGACCTCCAGCCCTCGGGCCATGCTGGCGCGATCGACCTTCATCAAGATGTCGTCGGGCAGGTACGTGTCCTGGTAGAGCGCCAGCGAGCGGGTCAACGCATCGGCACCGGCCGCTATCCGCCCGGCGCGGCGGAGGTGCTCGGCCTCGACATCGAGCGGGTCGGCCTCGACCAGGACTCGGGCGATCTCCGGTCCGGAGAACGACCCGAGCCAGCGCTGGTGCGCCAGCGGCACGGGCTCGGTCGCGCCACGGAGGAACTGCTTGAGCCGGAAGTCGAGGCTGAAGTTGCCGTGGTCGACCGGCAGCCGGCGGACCGCCGCGCCGGCCAGAACCTGGGCCGGCCCGGGCAGGCGTCGGAACAGGCCGGCCGCGCGCTCGGCGGCGAAGGTCGGGTAGCCCGCCAACAGCTCGTCGGCGCCGTCGCCACCGAGCACTACCTTGACCTCGGACCGCGCGAACCGGCTGAGCAAGTGCGTCGGCAGGATCGAGGCGTCGCCGAACGGCTCGTCGAGCCATTCTGCGACCTCGGGCAGCAAGTTGAGGACGTCCTCCGCCGATAAGGTCCACTCGTGGTGGTCGGTGCCGAGGTGGCGGGCGACGGCGCGGGCGTGGGCGCTCTCGTCGAAGCTCGGGTCCTCGAAGCCGACCGAGAAGGTACGGATGCCCCGCGCCGGCTCCATCTCGGTCAGGGCCGCCGTGACGCTCGACGAATCGACCCCGCCCGACAGGAAGACCCCCAGCGGGACGTCGGAGCGGCGATGCCGCGCCACGGCGTCGCGGAAGTCAGCCCAGAACTGATCGGCCGCCGCTTCGAACGGGGGCGCCTCGGCCGACGGGGAGGG
>JAFANO010000103.1 GCA_019232645.1 Planctomycetaceae bacterium
GGGACCGTCGTCGCCGTCACCCACGACCGCTACTTCCTCGACAACGTCGCCGGCTGGATCCTCGAGCTCGACCGGGGCCAGGGCATCCCCTGGCACGGCAACTACTCGTCCTGGCTCGAGCAGAAGCAGGAGCGGCTCGCCCGCGAGGAGAAGCAGGAGAGCGCCCGCCGCAAGACCCTGGCCCGCGAGCTCGAGTGGGTCCGCATGGCCCCCCGCGCCCGGGTCGCCAAGAGCCGCGCCCGCTTGCAGAGGTACGAGCAACTGGCCAGCCAGGAGGTCGACAAGCGCGATGAGGCCGTCGTGCTCCAGATCCCCCCGGGGCCCCATCTCGGCGACCTCGTCGTCGAGGCCGACCACGTCCGCAAGGGGTACGGCGACCGCCTGCTCGTCGAGGACATGAGCTTCCGGCTCCCCCCCGGCGGCATCGTCGGCATCATCGGGCCCAACGGCGCGGGCAAGACCACGCTCTTCCGGATGATCGTCGGCCAGGACCACCCCGACGACGGCTCCCTCCGCGTCGGCGACACCGTCGTCATCTCCTACGTCGACCAGAGCCGCGAGGCGCTCAACCCCGAGAACACGATCTTCCAGGAGATCACCGGCGGCGTCGACCAGGTCGTGCTCGGCAAGCGCAAGGTCCCCGCGCGGGCCTACGTGGCGCAGTTCAACTTCAAGGGGCCCGACCAGGAGAAGAAGGTCGCCCACCTCTCCGGCGGCGAGCGGAACCGCGTCCACCTGGCCAAGCTGCTCAAGAGCGGCGGCAATCTCCTGCTCCTGGACGAGCCGACCAACGACCTCGACGTCGACATGCTCCGCGCCCTCGAGGAGGCCCTGCTCGATTTCGGCGGCTGCGCCGTCGTGATCAGCCACGACCGCTGGTTCCTCGACCGGATCGCCACCCACATCCTCGCCCTCGAGGGGGACAGCCGGGCCGTCTGGTGCGAGGGCAACTACCAGACCTACGAGGCCCAGCGCCGCGAGCGGCTCGGCATCGACGCCGATCAGCCTCACCGCATCCGCTACAAACCGTTGACGCGTCCCTGACCGCCGAATCAGAGGCCATCCCCCCGGAGGGAAGCTCCGATGGAAAAGACGGCGAAGCCCCACTCCTCAATCCTGATGGTCGAGAACCGGGCCGGCGTCGTGTCCCTGACGCTGAACCGGCCCGAGAAGCGCAACGCGCTGTCGTGCGACCTGCTCCGACGGCTGGAGGAGGCGCTCGGGGAGATCGGTGACGACCCCTCGGCGCGGGTCGTCGTGCTCGGGTCGCGGGGGCCGGTGTTCTGCTCGGGGCACGACCTGGGCGAGATGACCGGCCGCTCGGAGTCGGAATACCGCGACCTGTTCACGTCCTGCACGCGGGTCATGCTCACGCTCCGCCGGCTGCCGCAGCCGGTGATCGCGCGGGTGCAGGGGACGGCGACCGCGGCGGGCTGCCAGCTCGTCGCGGCGTGCGACCTGGCCGTCGCGACCCCGGAGGCCACCTTCGCCACGCCGGGGGTCAAGATCGGCCTGTTCTGCACCACCCCGATGGTCCCCCTGGTCCGCGCCGTCCCCGACAAGCCCGCGATGGAGATGCTCCTGACCGGCGAGCCGATCTCGGCCGAGCGCGCCCTGGCGCTGGGGCTGGTCAACCGCGTCGTGCCGGCGGATCAGCTCGACGCCGCCATCGGCCGGATCGCCGCGACGATCCTGGCCATGAGCCCGCTGGCGATCCGGATGGGGAAGGAGGCGTTCTACGCGCTGCGCGACCTCGACGAGCCGGCCGCGTACCGCCGCGCCACCGAGGTCATGGTCGAGAACGCTCTGCGCCCCGACGCGCAGGAGGGCATCGCGGCCTTCCTCCAGAAACGGAGCCCGAACTGGCCGGGCCGTTGATACGGGCTCCAGGAATTTCCTGCACCCGGTCTGCGGAAATTGAGATTTGAGATTCGGAATTGGCTCATGTGCCCAGCGTGGTGTAATCCCGTAGGGCCCGCTGTGCGGGCCGTCCCGACTCAACCTATTGTCGATTAAGAGTTGAG
>JAFANO010000327.1 GCA_019232645.1 Planctomycetaceae bacterium
AAGAACCGGGTCTCCGGCCCGATCGCGCCCGAGTATTCGCGGCCCTGGAAGTTGCCGAGCAGGTTCGTCAGGTCGGTCAGGATTTCGGCACCGGACGGCATACTCATCACCTCTCCTCAAAGTCTCTATTCTTCAGCGTCTTCCGGATCGCTCATGCCCCGCCGACCTTCCTCGATGATCTTGCGGAGGTGCTCCTCGAAATCCCTGGCACGCCTCCTCGCGTGGGCAGATTGTCGATCCTGATCCGTCAGATACCGTTGGCCCTTGATCCCGGAGTTCTGCAACGAATCGGCCTAGGCGCGGAGCTGCCTCGAAATATTCTCCGCTAATAATTTCAAATTTGAAATTTCAGATTTAAAATTATTAGCAGAGAATCCAGGAAGTTCACACATCAAGCACAGCATCGAGCGAACCTCGCCCGCCGAGCCTCGCGCGATATACAGGAACGTGAGGAGCCCCTGGGTCGTCCCTCGCTCAAAACCCTCGGCGATGTTATTCGAAATCGAGACGGCCGCCCTCTCGATCTGATCTCGAAGGCCGGAGTGCCCCGCGAAATCCGCCCGACTGGTCAAGGCGAAGAGCTGCACGCCGAGCTGGATGCTGGCACGCCAGACCGGGAGGTCTTCGAAGCGCTCGTACGTCATCGCAGGCGACTCCCCTCACCCAGCGTCCAGGCCCAGACGAAATCGCCTCGCCGGGCGGTCACGGCGCGGACGGGAATATTCTCCCAGTCGGGTGCCACTGCGAGGAGCTCGGGGCCGGGCACCACCGCAATCTCCCCGGTCCTCGGATCGACTCCGACAATAGCTGCGCTCAGAGGCCCGGCGAGCATTCCCAGCCCGGTCGCCTTGGCGACCGCCTCCCGGGCGCACCAGAACCGGGCGACCCATTCCTCGCGGTCATGGCCGGCGTCGGCGAGCCGATCGAGCCGGGCGCGTTCGTCCTCCCGGAAGGCGACGGCCTCGAACCCGGGCGGCCGGTCGATCACCGGCTCGACGTCGACGCCGACGCGCGCGGCCGGGTCGAGCGCGGCCAGGGCGACCGCGACCCCCTCGGCGTGCGCGATCGAGACCGCGGGCAGGTCGTCGCGATCGGGCTCGAGCAGCGAGCGGAGCCGGGGACGGCCGCGCGGGTCGGGCTCGATGGCCAGGTCGGCCGGGAAGACGGGAGGTCCCCCCCGATCGGCCCAGAGGCGGCGGGCCGCCTCCTTGGCGGCGATCCGGCCCCAAAGCCGGAGCGTCCTCCGCGCGTCGGGCCCAGGCAACGCCCGGCATGCAGCACGTTCCTCGGGGCCGAGCTGGACCCACTCCAGCACGTCGCGCCAGACCGGCCGGCCCATGTCGGCCGGGGGTGCCAGCCAGACCGCCCGCACCGTTGAAGCAACCTCCGGCCCGGCCCCCGGCACGAACAGGGGTTCGCCCACGAAGACCCGGTCGGGCTGGCGGAACTGGTCGCGATAGCGGCTCGGCCAGTAGAACCGCCAGTCCTCCCAGCCGGTGATCCGCATCCAGAGTCGGCCGTCGGGGCCGACGAGGTCGGCGTCGGCCAGCACCCGATGCCTTGAGACGTCACGGATCATGATCCGGCAGGCGACCTCGGCCCCTTCCGGCGGATCGGCACCCAGGATCGCCAGGTCCGCGACCCGGAGCGGGAAGATCACGTCCCCCTCGCCGTCGGGCACCTGGTCCAGCCCCCAGCAACCCAGCAGGTGGGTGAAGGCGTCGACCACGATCGGGTCGGTCCGCAGCGCGTGCCGGTCCGACGCGCAGAGCAATCCCCGGCGGGGCAGGACCTTCAGCGTCCCCTCGATCCCGCATGGCGACGATGGCCCCACCCGGACCAACGCCTGCAAGGCAGGGCCGTGGAAGAGCCACTGGTCGGCGTAGAGCTCCCCGGCGGTGAACCGGCAGGTGCCCGCCCCTTCCAGGACGAACGGGGGGGCGATCGGTCCCGCCGCGCGGGCGTCGCCGAAGACGACGCGACCCGCGACGACCGGGCCCTCGACGGCCGACCTGTCGGCGCCATCGCGCCGGGACGACCCGGACCCCTTGTTGTGGATCGCGACGCGGACCTCGTCCGGCCGGACGGGGTCGCGATCCGCCCGGAGCTCCAGCGTGACCGGATCCTCCTCGTAGCGGATCCAGCGGTACGCCTGGACGTCGCGGAGCGCGACCACCGCGAGGCCGGGCATCAGCATCGCGGCGGCCTGCGCGAGCATCTCGGCCATCACCGCGAACGGGACGACCGGCAGGCCCTTGCGGCCCGGGTCAAGGGCCGAGACTCGCCTGCCGCCGAGCGTGTGGTGCTCGGCCACCGGGTCGTCGCGCGGGTCGAGCGTGCGGAGGGCGACCAGGGCGCGTCCCGGTTCCAGGCGCTGGATCGTCCCCACCCAGGGACCGGGCTCCTCGGATCCCGGCGGCGCCTCGGGTGCGAGGCGCGGCGCCGTCGGGCGGTGGCTCGCGGCGCGATAGGCATCCATCACCTGGTGCTGGGCCTCCAGGAACGCATCCATCGTCCGCAAGTAAGCCTCGACCGCCCTATCACGCGGGATCGGGGGCGGCGGAGATCGGTGCGCGAGGGCCTCCCCGGGGGAATCACCATTCCGCTGCCTGACCGCCCCGGCACCGTTGGTCCCGGGCGCGACCGCTGCGAGACGGTCGGCGAGGAGCGGTCGCAACTCTCCCATGTTGATGTCGTGGCGCGCGCCGGGGCCGGGCTCGCGGAGCCGGGCGACCAGACCGGCCGAAAGCCGCATCTCGGGGAACCCGACCTTCAGCGCCGATCCCTCGCGCGGGGCGGGGAGATCGCGATCGAGGTCGATCCGGACCGGGCGGCGTCGGGCGTAGAGGTGATCGGGCCGGATCACCACGCCTTGCGCATAGAGCGACGCCATCAGATGATTCAATTGGGTCAGACCCGAGCGCCTGGGGAGGTTGGCGGCGGCCGCGAAATGGGGACGGCCCCGGAGGATGTCCTCGACGAAGCCGGTGAGGTTCCCCCGCGCCCCGACCTCGACGAAGACCCGGATGCCGTCGGCGTGCATCGCCTCGATCGTCGACCGGAACGCGACGGGGAGGGCCCACTGCTCGATCGCCAGGCGGCGGATCGCCTCGACCCGATCGGCCATCCGGCCGGCGATCGCGCACGAGTAGATCGGCACCCGGGGGCGGCTCAGCGACAGGTCTTCGAAGAAGGCGCGGACCGGCCCCAGCGCCTCCGCGAAGGCGGGCGTGTGATAGGCCCGGTCGAACGGCAGCGGCTCGCAGATCACCCCCCGGCCCCGGAGCCGGCCCATGACCGCCTCGGCGGCGTCGGCGGGCCCGGCGACCACGACCTGGTGCGGGCAGTTGTCGATGGCGATGGTCAGCCCGTCGCAGCCGACCTCGCGGCAGGCCCGCTCGACCTTCGCGCGGTCGGCGGCGACGGCGACCAGGCGCGCGCCCGGCACCCGGCCCGAGGCGTCGAGGTCCTCGAAGACCAGCCCCAGCTCGCCGAGCCGGTCTTCGAGCTGCCGGTCGACCTGCATCGCGCCCGACGCGGCCAGCGCGAGGAACTCGCCGCTGCTGTGTCCGACGACCGCGTCGGGCCGCAAGCCGAGCCGCATCAGCAACTGGTGTAAGGCCCATTGCCCCGAGAGCACCACGTTGATCGCCGTGCCGACCGTCCAGAGCCCGTCCCCCTCGTCTCCCGACCCGCCGAAGAGGACCTCGCTCGGCAGCCGGGCATACCCCCGCTCGAGGGCCACGCGGTCGGCCGTGTCGAACAGGGCGCGGACCTCGGGGAAGTGGGCGCAGAGGTCGGCCATCATGCCGGGATATTGCGAGCCCTCGCCGGGGAACAGGAAGGCGAGCGTCCCGGGGCCGGCCAGCGGCTGCTCCCAGAAATAGGCGCCGCGTGCGTCGCGGATCGATCGGCAGGCCGGGTCGACCAGCCGCGCGACCAGCGCCTTGAGCCGGTCCCCGAGGTCGGCCGGCGATGAAGCCACCAGCCCCGCGCGGGTCGTCGCCTCGGCCTGGCCGACGTTGATCGTGAACGCCAGGTCTTTCAGAGGGACGGAGCAGTTCCCGTCCCGCTCGAGCCAGTCGAGCAGCCCCCGCGCCCGGTCGATCAGGCCGGCGCGGTCGGGTGCGCCCAGCAAGATCGCCTCGGTCTCCCAACGGGTCTGGCAGCCGGGCGTGAGCCCGTCGGCCGACCGGGCGTGCTCTTCCAGGACCGCGTGCGCGTTGATCCCGGCGAAGCCGAAGGCGTTGACCCCCGCTCGCCTCGGATGGCGGCGGTCGCCGTGGATCCAGGGCCGGGCCGTCGCGCTCAGGGCGAAGGGGCTCCCCGCGTCGGCGAGCAGGGGGTGCGACGGGTCGGCGACCGGCGAGGGGGGCAGCACGCGATGGTGCAGCGCCAGGGCCGTCTTGATCAGCGCGGCCATCCCCGCCGCGGGCATCGCGTGCCCGATCAAGGCCGCGACGGCCCCCAGCGTGCGACGACCTCGGGGCGGCTTCGGGAAGACCGCCCGCAGCGCGCGCAGCTCGGCCCGGTCGGAGGCGGGGACCCCCAGGCCGTGCCCCTCGACGAGCCCGACCGACGCCGGGTCGATGCCCGACCGCCGGTATGCCCGCCGGATCGCCCGCGCATGCCCCTTGGCACCAGGCGAGGCCAGGCCGCACCCCCGGCCGTCACTGGCCAGCCCCACCCCCTTGAGCACCGCGTAGACGCGGTCGCCGTCGCGCTCGGCGTCCCGGAGCCGCTTGAGCACCACGACGCCCACCCCCTCGCCCGGCAAGGTCCCGTCGGCGTCCCGCGCGAAGGGCCGCGCCCGGCCCGACCTCGACAACGCGCCGAGCTGGCAGAAGACCATCGGGAAATCGACGTCGGCCGCGAGGTAGACCCCGCCGACCAGCGCCAGGTCGGCATGGCGGTCGACCAGGGCCCGCGCGCCGAGGTCGAGCGCCACCAGCGACGACGCGCTCGCGGCGTCGACGACGAAGCTCGCGCCGGCCAGGTCGAGCCGGTCGGCGACCCGCCCGGCGGTGGCGTTGGTCAACTGGCCGGGGATGGTCTCCGGCCCGAACGGCGGCAGGCTCGCCTTGAGGTCGGCGCGGACCGCCTCGGCGACCTCGTCCGTCCACTCGGGGTGCAGCATCCGGAGGATCGCGACCGTCTGGGCGACGATCCGGCCGTGCTGGAGCCGGGTCAGGTTCCCGCGGTTGAAATAGTTGCCCCGGCCGATCACGACCTGGACGCGACGGCCGTCGGGGACGCCGTCGGCCAGCCCGGCGTCGGCCAGCGCAGCCCGGGCCGCGTCGAGGACCAGGAACTGCTCGGGCTCGCCCCCCTCGACGGTCCGGGGCATGATCCCGTACGCCGCGGCGTCGAAATCGATCGCCCCGTCGAGATACCCCCCGCGCCGGCAATAGACCCGGTCGTTGGCCGTCGCGTCGGGGTCGAAGAAGACGGTCGGGTCCCAGCGATCGGGGGGGACGTCGCCCGTGCGCTCCCGAGCCGCGACCAGGTCCTCCCAGAACGCGGCGGCGTCGCGCGCCCCAGGGAACCGGCACGCCAGCCCAACAATCGCGATATCCAGCGGTCGACCGGCGTTCATCGGTGGCCCGGGGTCCCGTGTAAAATCATTTTAGAATAATATTATATATTTAAATATTTAATCTCAAATCCGGAATCTGGAATATGGAATCTGAAATTTCAAAGAGCCTGGGATCTCGAGCCGCCGGATCATCGCGACACGGCCTCCTCGGGCCGGACGTCGAGGTCGCCGTCGGCGGTGGGGTCGGAGGTGGCCGGATCCTCGAGGGACCCGAGGTCGCCCGCGACCACGACCTCGACATCTCCCCCGGTCCCTCGACTCAGCTCGTCGGCCAGGCGCGACGCCCCGAGCTCGGGCACGATCATCCCGAGGCCGCGGCGGCCGAGGTGGTCCTCCAGGTCGGAGACCATGCCGACGCCCGACCAGGGGCCCCAGATCATCGAGACGACCCGGCCCGGCCAGCGCCGGTCGAGCCAGATCGCCAGCTTGTTGAGGGCTTCGTTGGCGGCGGCATAGTCGGCCTGTCCGCGGTTGCCGAACCGGCCGGCCACCGACGAGAAGAATGCGGCGAACCGCAGCGACTCGGGTGCGACCAGTCGGGCGAGCGTCAGGGCCCCTTCCACCTTGGTGCCGAGCACTCGGTCGAACGACTCGGGGGTCTTGTCGCGGAGCAGCCTGTCCTGGATCACCCCCGCGCCGTGGATCAGCCCGGCGATCGGGCCGAACCGCTCGCGCCAGCGGTCGAGGACCTGGCGCATCGCCTCGTCGTCGCGGACGTCGGCCCGCGCGTATTCGACGGTCGCCCCCGCCTCCTGGAAGATTTTGAGGTTCTCGCGGATCTCGCGCTGGCGGCGCAACGCCTGGTAGGCCCGCTCCAGTTCGGGGGGGCTGACCGGCATCCCCCCGCGCGCGAGGACCTGGTGGAGGATGGTCTTGAGTTCGGCCGGCGCGGTGACGCCGCGAGTAGCCGGTTCCTCGGACTTGGAGGGCAGCGGGCTGGTCCCGACCAGCAGGAGGGTCGGCCGCCAGCGGCGGGCCAGGTCGGCCGCGACGGCCGCCGTGATCCCGCGCGCCCCGCCCGTGATCAGGAGCGGCTCCCCCTGGGCGAGCGCGACGCCGAGGCCCTCGGCGTCCGGCAACGCGGCCTCGACGGCGCGGAGGACCATCCGTCGGCGCTGGACGTAGCCGACTTCCGCGCAGCCATCGCGGGCCTGGACTTCCTGGACCAGGTCCGCGGCCCGGAGTTCGACGTCGAGGAGCGGGTCGAGGTCCACGACGCGGACGCGGACCGAGCGGGGCCACTCGCGGGCGAGCGTCTTGACCAGCCCCGCGACGGCGCCATGGCCGGGGAAGAAGTCGGCGGGCACCAGGCCGGCGGTGGCGAAGCCTCCGCCCATCGCGGTCGCCGCGATCAGGCAGGCGCCGCCGCGACCTGCCGCGCGGGCCAGGTCGTCCGCCGAGGCCCGCGCCAGCAGGAACAGCCCCCGGACCTCCGGGCCCAGCCGCGACGACCAGGCCTGCGGATCGAGGCCGGCCGGGGGCATCTCCCGGAGCGGCAGCGCGTGCACGATCCCCGCCAGCGGGCCGAGTCCCCGGACGCGGTCGAGCAGCGCGGCCACCTCGGCCGGAGAGGTCAGGTCGGAGCACTCGACGGTCTCCCCCGGCCCGGCCAGGGGGGCCGACCCGTGCCCGACCCGGATCACCGGATGCCCCTTGGCGCGAAGGTCGGCGGCCACGGCACGCGCGACACCCTGGCGGTCATCGGTCACCAGGACCAGGCCCCCTGCCATCAATCCCGTCCCTCGGGGACAATGGGGCAGCGGGGCGGCGACCGCCTCGAGCGTGAGCCGGCGGACCCGCGCGTCGGGCTCGTGGCCCTGACCGCGTGCCGGTGCGGGAGGCGTCGAGGGGCCGGTGGCCGCCTCGCGCGGCCCGGTCGCGTCGACCGCCCGGGCCAGCCGATCGACGATCGCCCCGAGCGTCCGGGCCCTCGAGAGCTGGTCCATCATCTCGGAGTCGGAGCCGAACGCCGACGAGGGCAGGGCCTCGCGCAGGCTCCCCAGGATCTCCACGCGCTTGATCGAGTCGATCCCCAGGTCGGCCTCCAGGTCGAGGTCGAGCCGGAGCATCTCGGCGGGATACCCCGTCCGCTCGCGGACGATCGCCAGGAGGCGCGCGGCCAGTTCCTCTCGGCCCAGGCGTTCGGGGGCGGATACGGGCTTCGGCGGCGCCGGCTCGACCCGCGCCGGCGGTGCCGCGGGGGCGCGACGGAGGAGATCCGGCTCTTCCTCGATGTGGAGGGGACGGGAGGGCAGGTCGGGTGCGCCTTGCCCAGTGAGGAGCGTGAGCATCGCCGTGCGTTGGACTTCCAGGAACGCCTGCATGGTCTTCTGGAATTCTACGAACGCGCGCTCGACGCCGTCGGACGGGCCGGAGGCGGCCGAGGTGATCGGGCGGGCCCCGAGCTCGGGCAGGACCGTCCCATTCTTGTGGGGGGCGTGGGCCGTCCCGTTGCGAGACAGGGCCGGTCCCGGCGCAGGCAACGCGGGGCCGACACCGAGGCGCGCCGGCTCGGGGCCGGAGGCCGGGCGTGCCCGGCTGCCGTTGACCAGCCAGGCGGAGGGGGAGAGCGGCTCGGCGTCGGGTTCGGCCGTGAATCGGGTCGGGTCGAGCCGGCGCGCGGCGCGGCCTGCGGTCAGCCGATCGAGCCGCAGTGGCACGCCCGCGACGAGCAACCGGCCCAGCGTCATCAAGAGGCCCGGCAGGCCGCGTTGCCCCGGGGGCTCGCAGGCCACCGCCAGGTGCGGCCGGTCGCCCAGGATCGAGCCGACCATGCCGGTCAGGGCCGCGCCCGGGCCGACCTCGACGAAGATCCGGGCGCCTTCGGCGTGCATCGCCTCGACCATCTCCGCGAACCGGACCGGCCGCGTCAGGTGGTCTCCGAGCTGCGCGGCGATCGCATCGACCTCGGCCGGATAGGGCGCGGCCGTCACGTTCGAGAAGACGGGGAGGCGCGGGGGCTTCATCCCGATCCGGGAGGCGAGCGCGGCCAGCGGTTCCCGCGCCCCGGCCACCAGCGGCGAATGGAAGGCGCAGGCGACCGGCAGGACCTGGCCCCGGACGCCGGCCCGCCGGGCCCGCTCGACCGCCTCGGCCACCGCCGCCCGGGTCCCCGAGATCACCGTCTGACTCGGCCCGTTCCAGTTGACGGCGGCGACGTCTCCCAGCCCTTCCAAGATCGCGGCGACCTGCTCAGGCCCGGCCACCAGCGCGGCCATCGCACCCG
>JAFANO010000334.1 GCA_019232645.1 Planctomycetaceae bacterium
CCCTCCCCCGACCGATGACCCCGGAATACCTCCCGAAGGAATCGACGGGATCTTCCGCTTCGTGTCCCTGATCCCCCGTCGCGATGAACCCGCGGGAGTCATCTCAAAGAATGCGACTCCGTTTTCCGCGCGTGAGCGGGTTGGATAACCCCACGGATAGCCCGTACATGCCTGTACATAAGGAGATCCAGATCGCCCTTCGCCACCGGGATAGGATCATGGGGTACCGTCCGGAGTATCGCGGAGGGTGCGGGGTGGTTAAAATAATCTCGTGATGCCGATCGATGGGAGGTTCAACCCCAGCCGTGCGGCGTTTCGAAGGGAGGTCGGACGGGGGTGCCGCGCGGAGGGCTGGGTGTTGCGGCGTGCCGAAGGAAGGCGAGGTGAGCGAGCTCGATGATCACGGAGCGCATCAAGACAATGCTGGAGGCGTGCGAGGCCGGGCAGCCGACCTTCCCGCCGACCGTGCTGTTCAACGAGAACTGGCTGTTGCGGATCGTGATCGACTGGTTCGCTAGTCACAGCGGCGACCGTTACCCTCTCTCGCTTCGGCCCGGGGCGCGCTGGTTCTCCGAGGCTTGGCTTCCATCGGCGTTCCTGTCCCGCTACCGCGGCGACAAGCTTGCCGAGTCGCGGACCCACGCCGACGGCGTCCTCGGCCATTTCGTGATCGGCGACCCCGGGACGGCGGGCCTCTCGCTGGAGCCCGACGCCCGGCAGTTCACCGTGATCGAGGGCAAGCTCTACAACCGTCTCTCGCCCGGCGTCAGGAACGCCCCCTCTTATGACCAGGCTGCACGGACCGTGGCCTGCGTCGCGGAGGTCCTCCGCCGCGTCGGGCGCGACCCCGCCTCGGTGGACGACCTCGCCTACCTGATCCTCGCCCCCCAGGCCCGGATCGACGATGGGGTCTTCGCCTGGGAGACCTCGGGTGAGTCGATTCACCGCAAGGTCCGCCGCCGGGTGGAGGAGTACGCCGGAGAGCGCGATGCATGGTTCACCGACTGGTTCGAGCCGACCCTGAGGCGGATCGAGCTCCGCTGCCTGAGCTGGGAGGACATCATCGAGGTGGTCGCGTTCCATGACACGGAGTCGGGGCAGTTCATCGACAGCTTCTACGGGAAATGCCTGCGGTACAATCGGCCGCAAGCGCTGGCGTCGTTCCCGGGCCGGCGGTGCCGGTCGAACCGGCCGGCTGCGGCGGAGCGATCGCGGGACAAGTAAACCCGCCCATCGGCCGTCGCCCAGCGCCTCCGCGATGCGTGGGGGGACACGTGCGGGAACGCGCGTTCGTGCGCCTGCGACCTCCAGAGACCATGGCCCGAATACCGCGGCCAGAATCGTGACCAGGGCCATCCCCGCCATGACGACCTAGTCGCCGTACGCGGTGTCTTCTCGGTACCGCTCGGGGTTTCGCTGGACATCCCAGCGCATCTTGCGCATCCAAGTGTGGTCTCACCCCAGCAAGGAGGCTTTCCGCCCTCACGCCTGTGTTATTCGGCGCGACTGGCCCTCCTGGTCGTCCGGAATTCCGGGACGTTGTATGATTTTCGACCGATCATATCCAGGAGGCCAGGGGGATGTATGCACGGTACCCGAAGATCTCGGCCCCGATCTGAGCGCGTCCCCACGCCGAGGGCGCGCAGGGTCAACCGCTTACAGCCTCGGGTGGGCGGCCTGGCCCTCGCGGAAATGGGCGGCGGACAGTGCCACGCGCCCAAACCTGACCGTCCTCCGAGATGCCAAGGAACCGAGGCGGCTTGCCTCGAGAGTATCATCGGGGCGACGGCTCGAGAGATCCTCGGATTCTCGGAGGCGGCGAGCAGCCCCCTCATCATCGAGCCCATGCAGTGGCCAGCGGTGGTTGCGGCCATCTCCCGCTCGATCGACCAGACCCCAGAGCAGGCGAAAAGCGGTCGACCTGAAGCTCAGACGATGACCTTCTTGCCGCCGCTCCGCTCGGAGCGCTTGCGGCCCTCTTCGGTCAGCTCTTTCTTGCGGAGCCGAATCTTGGACGGAGTCACCTCGACCAGCTCGTCCGCCTCGATGTACTCCAGCGCAATCTCCAGCGTCAGCAGGCGGGGGGGCTTGAGCAGGATGTTCTTGTCCGAGCCCGCGGCGCGGATGTTGGTCAGCTTCTTCTCCTTGCAAGGGTTGACAACCATGTCGTCGGCGCGGGCGTTCTCGGCGATGATCATGCCCTGGTAGACTTCGTCGCCAGGCTGGACGAACATCGTCCCACGCTCCTGCAAGCTGTCGAGCGCGTAGGCGACGGCCGGGCCGCGCACCATGCTGACCATCACGCCGTTCGGACGGCGCGGGATCACACCCCGGAAGGGCTGATATCCGTGGAAGTTGTGGTGCATGATCGCCTCTCCCTGCGTGGCGCTGAGCAGGCGAGTCCTGAGGCCGAGCAGCCCCCGGGCGGGGACCTGGAACTCCAGGTGCGCGTAGGTCCCCTTGACGTCCATCTTTGTTAGCTCGCCGCGGCGGCTGCCGACCAGCTCCATGACCGGCCCCACCTGGCCGTGCGGCACGTCCACGACCAGATATTCGACGGGTTCGTGGTCGATGCCGTTGCGCTTCTTGAGGATGACCTGGGGCTTGCCTACGGCCAGCTCGTACCCTTCGCGGCGCATCGACTCGATCAGGACCGAGAGGTGGAGCAGGCCCCGGCCCGAGACGATGAACGAGTCGCGCTCGTCGGTCGGCTCGACCCGGAGGGCGACGTTCGACCGCAGCTCGCGATCGAGCCGCTCCTTGAGGTGCCGCGATGTCAGGAACTGGCCCTCGCCGGCCAGCGGCGAGTCGTTGACGGTGAACAGCATGCTCAGGGTCGGCTCACCGACCTCGATCCGAGGCAGCGCCGCCGGCGCCTCGGCGTCGGCGATCGTGTCCCCGATGTCGATCGAGCCCAGCCCGACGACGGCGACGATGTCGCCCGCCAGGGCCTCCTCGACGTCGGTCCGGCCGAGCTTGTCGAAGACCATCAGGTTGTCCACCGCACCCTGGATGCGGACGTCACCCGCCTTGATCAGCGTGACCTTCTGGCCGCGCCGGACGCGCCCGGTGGCGACCCGGCCGACGGCGATCCGGCCGACGTACTCCGAGAAGTCGAGCGTCGTGCAGAGCATCCGGAACGGCTCGACCGGGTCCACCTCGGGACCGGGCACCTTCTCGACGATCAGGTCCAGGAGCGGGCGGAGGTCGCCCGTGGTCGCCTTCGGGTCGTGAGAGGCGAACCCCGACCGGCCCGAGGCGAAGATGTAGGGGAAGTCGAGCTGCTGCTCGTTCGCGTCCAGCTCGACGAAAGTATCGAAGACCTCGTTGAGGACCTCGTCGGGGCGGGCCTCGGGCCGGTCGATCTTATTGATCACGACGATCGGCCGGATCGCGCTGGCGAACGCCGTGCGCAGGACGAACTTGGTCTGGGGCATCGGCCCTTCGAAAGCGTCCACCAGCAAGAGTGCCCCGTCGGCCATCTGGAGCGTGCGCTCAACCTCGCCACCGAAATCGGCGTGGCCGGGGGTATCGATGATGTTAATCTTGATCGGGCCATAGCTGATCGCGATGTTCTTGGCCAGGATCGTAATGCCGCGCTCGCGCTCCTGGTCGTTCGAGTCGAGGATGCACTCGCCGACGAGCTGGCTCGCCCGGAACTGTCCGGACTGCCGGAGCATCGCGTCAACCAGAGTGGTCTTGCCATGGTCGACGTGCGCGATGATCGCTACATTTCGAATGTCGTCGCGTCGAATCATGAAGGTAAGGTCTGCCGAGGGCTGGGGCGGGCTCGGGACGTGAACATACGGTGAGCGCTATCGAGGATTTCAGTTCGCTGCACATCATACGCCGGATCCCTCCGTTCGGCAAGGGCGAATGTAGATGAGCACCTGGACCGCTAGAACGAACGGCCGGGACGCGCAGCCGCGTGGGCGCACCCGAGGTGGGGCGACCGCGCGTCAGGATGGGCGAGGCACGTGCGGGCCCTGGCGGACCTCGCCGAGCAGGTAGGTCGTCTTCGCCTGCGACTCGTAATAGGTCCGCATGACCATCTCGGCCAGAACGCCCATGAGGATGCTCTGGACGCCCATGAGGAAGAACAGGACGACCAGCAGGGGCAAGGGGGTCTCGACGAACGGCTTGTTTGGATAGCCGGTCAGCGGGTGATGCAGGAATTTGTAATAGAGCATCGCGCCGAACATCAAGACGCTGAAGAAGATCGACCAGAATCCGATGCGGCCGAACAGGTGGATCGGGCGGTGTGCGTAGCGCTGGAAGAAGCGGATCAGGATCAGGTCGAGGACGACGTTCAACGTGCGGCCGGGGCCGTACTTGGTCCGCCCGGCGGTCCGGGCGCGGTGGTTGACGACGAGCTCGGTGACCTTCGCCCCTTGCCAGGCGGCGAAGATCGGGATGAACCGGTGCATCTCGCCGTAGAGCCGGACCCCTTCGAGCACCCGCCGTCGATAGGCCTTCATGGTGCAGCCGAAGTCGTGGAGCGGGACGCCCGAGAGCCGCGCCACGATCCGGTTGGCGAGCCACGAGGGGACCTTGCGGGTCAGGAAGGCATCCTGGCGCTCGCGCCGCCAGCCCGAGACGACGTCGAAGTCCTGGTCGAGCCGGTCGAGGAGCCGGGGGATATCGGCCGGGTCGTTCTGCCGGTCACCGTCCATCGGCACCAGGATCTCGCCTCGCGCCAAGTCGAGCGCCGCCGCCAGCGCGGCGGTCTGGCCGCAATTCCGCCGGAGGAAGGCCACTCGGACGTGCTCGGGTGCGCGGTCCTGGATCGCCTCGAGAGTAGCGGCCGTGCCGTCGGTCGAGCCGTCGTCGACGAAGATCAGCTCGTAGCGGAGCGGCAGCGGCCGGAGTACCCGTTCCAGCTCCTCGTGGAGCGGTCCGACGTTCTCGACCTCGTTGAAGACGGGGATCAGGACCGACAGGTCGGGCGCGGGCGCGGAGTCCTCCGGTTCGGGTGCATCGGTCGGCATGAGTGGCCTATCGCGTGGGTGTTCGAGCGGCACCGATGCACCTCACCGCTCGGCCAGCGGCCGCGCCCGGTCGGGCGGCGAGTCGAGCAGCTCGACCACCCCGACCCCCATCCGGCGGGGCGCCTCGGCATGGATCGGGCCGATGAACCCCTCGCCGATCGGCGCTGCTTCTGGGGCGACTC
>JAFANO010000335.1 GCA_019232645.1 Planctomycetaceae bacterium
GGGCTCGGCCTGACGCTCGACCCCAGTCACTACATCCAGAATGGCCACCAGAACGACTTCGACGTGGTCTACCCCTACGTCCAGAACGTCCTGCTTCGCGACACCGGCAAGAACCCCGGCGAGTTCCAGGTCCGCGTCGGACAGGGCGAAGTCGAGTATGGCCGGATCGTCAGCCAGCTCGAACGCCACGGCTACGACCGCGCCCTGACCATCGCCATCCTCGACCGGCCCGATAACCCGTTCGATGTCGAGGTGGAAGTCCGCAAGCTCAAGCTTCTCCTGGAAAGCCTGATTTGATCGCGCCTCTCTCAAGATTCTCGGGACAACGAGCCACCGTGGCCCGATAGTATCGAAGGGGTCAAGGGGGATGGGTGCGCGGGAGAGGCGTCCCCAAGGGCTTATCTGCTTTTCTCGACAGATCCATGAGAAGGCGGGGATCCCGCCCATGGAATCGTATCGGTCCGGGGGCCTGATCCGTCCCTCGAATCGGGCGAGGAGTGCAGCGATCCCCTCCCCGGAGGGATCTTGGCCGCCAGAAGTCTATCGTGCGGACCAGCCGCCAGGAGGAATGGGTCTCGCCGTTCTTGGAGACGGTCGAGTGCCGCAGATCCATCGCATCCTCCGAGGACCCTCTTGAACGGCGTCGGAGCAAAGGCACGACACGAGGTTGGCACTCCATCGGCGTCTGTGCAGAGGTCGGGCCGGCGAATAAGGAGTCAAGGCGAATCAGCGCCCGATAATCGGTGCGATCTTGTCCCAACTGCGGAAGTTGGTTCAGGGTTGCGCTGATGCCGACGCTGTTGGCCACCTCCGAGTCTTGTCCGAAGGCGAAACCGGCCATGGGTGGCCTTCAGGGAACGATCCCTCAACGATTGCCTCAACCGTCAACCACCAAAGAAGACGCTCACCCGAGGCAGGGAGGCAGGATCACGGCCCCGCGGAGAGGTGCATCGCGGCCCGCCCCGGGGCGGCGTCCTGGCCTGCTCCCCGGGGCGTCGCGGGCGACCGCTTCCTCAGGATCGCTGTCGCGCCCGGCCTCGCCGATCCGCCGCTGATCGACGACCAAGACGTCGCCGGCCGGGGCGAAGCGAAGCGAACGAGGACGCCCGGGAGTCCGGGCCGCGGATGAGAACGCGAGCACTCATTCGGCGTGGTGCTGATGGTCCTTCATGTGGGCGGCCATCGCGCGACAGGCTTGCTCGCAGGCCGCGCAGGCTTCGTAGCATTCCCTCGTCTGCGGATCGTCGTGCTCCTTGCACTCGGCGGCGCACGCCCGGCAGACCTCGGCGCAGGCCGAGCAGGCGTGCCCCATCATGTCGCTCTCGCGGGCGAGCAGGTCCGCCGCCAGGTCGCAGAAGTCCTGGCAATCGTTCGTCAGGGCGGCCGCCCTGGCGTGCTCCTTGTGGCCGTCCTTGAGGTGGCAGAGGCAGTAGTGGAAGGTCTCGTTGCAGACCTCGGCGCACTTGGTACACGCGGCGAGGCAATCGCCATGGGCCTTGTCGTGATGATGCGGATGCTGGGCGCGGGCTTCGCGTCCGGCCAGGGCGCTCAAACCGACAGCGCCGGCACCGAGCAAGGTGAGCATGTCGCGGCGATCCATCGGAGTCCTCCTCTGTTAAGTGCCGAGTCGTGGAAAGGGCAGGATCCCGCATGTGGCCCCTCGGGCACGGGTGACGGAGAGGACCACGAGGTTCGCCTGCCCGGGGAAGAACTCGTGACGACCCGGGACTTGCCGGGGTCGTCACGATAACATCAGTCAGCATTGATCTGAACTGATCACCTCGCCGCCCGCCCGGGTGGCTAGCGCTGGCCAGGGGAGCGGGTTGATCGTCGACTTGAGGAAGTGGACCAAGCCATCGACGAAGAGGAAGTTGGCCCCGCCGGGGTGGCGACTCCAGTAGTCCTCGACGTGGGCCTCGGGGTTGTTGATCGTCCGCAGCCCGTCCTCGAGCCCCGCCGGTCCGAGGACCTGGGTCCAGCACTCCTCGGGCGAGGGGTTGAACTGGTCGGTCCCCCTTCGATGGGCGAGGTCTTGCCGAGCCAGCCGTTGAATGAGCGTGAAGCCGGACGGCGGCAGGGCCGGACGGGTAGCGCGAGACGATTGCATGGGCATGCGACAGCTTCTCATGGAACGCCGGTGTCGGGGTACGGCCGACCAGGCGAGGCGCACCGAGCCAGGGGATGGGTGAGCACATTGGCGACTCTGGCGGCGGATGTCGCGGGGGCATCGCCGGTCCATCGTCGATGGGGACGGGCTCAGGCCCGGGGTGGCGCCCGGCAGGAGAGGCGGAGGGTCGACTCGGGTCGGGTCCGGGGCGGGTGGAGGTCGTCGTCGCCTCGGGCGACCGGCCGTTGGAGGAGGGGCCGATCATCGCCCAGCCACGCCTGGTGATCGGTGCGGAACTCGCAGGCGAGGCAGTCATCAAGGTGCTGATTGAGGCGCGGCGCCGAGTGGCCCGAGAGATGGAGCCGCGCATCCTGGCAACTGGCGAGGCAGCGGACCGCGACTTCCTCCGCGTCCCGGTGATGGTGGTGCGCCCCGTGGGCCAGGACCGTGGCCAGAAGATAGGCTAGGGCCAGAGACCACCGGACGTTCCAGGTGCGCGCATCCACGCGTGTGACCTCAGGCAGCGACGCGATCCCGTCCGGGACCGCGGCTCGGAATTGATCGCTAACTCATGATGTGTGGGGCGTCGCCACCCTGTCAAGAGTGGTTTCAGGATGCCCCCGTGGCGCCGCACCGATCGGGGTCGGATCGGACGCCCTCGATCCCTCCCCGGCCCGCCGATTGGAGCGGGCTGCCGGCATCGCCACGTCGCGTCCCGACCGCTCCGGCTTCTCCCTCTGTATGATCTCCCGGCCGGGTATGTCGTCGGTTGTAAGAACTGCCATCCCGGGGAAGGTTGTCGCCTCCGGCTCGCCCCGGGCGTACCGGACGAGAGATTCGGAATGTGAGAGTCCCGATCCATCGACACGGTCGGCATATCCGTCAATGTTGCCGTGGTCGGGCCCCCATCGCGAGCACCCGGAGCCGGTGCCGACCTGATCATGGCACGAGGATTGCAGGTAGGTCGGTCATCTCCCCGAATGCCCCCCTATCTCCCCCTCGCTTGCGTCTCATACGGAGCGGGCTCGATCCCGCCGGTCGTCCGTCATGTCCCTCTCGGAAGTGGGGACGGCTCGAAGTGCGGTGCGGTTTTGACGAAGATCGCCATGAGGGCAATCTTCTTCGTCTCGAACAGGAGGTTCGCGATGGCGGCAGTGAGGACCCTCGGCCTGGGCGTCTTGGTGTCGGGTCTCTTGGTGCAGGCGGCCCTCGCCGATCCGCTCGCCGTTGACGCCTTCGTCAACCTGGGATCCGGCCCGTACGCCGATGCGAGCACCCTCACGTCCGGCAACGCCCAGCCCTGGTACAACAGCCCGCAGGTCGCCAACCTCTTCGGCGGGACGCCTACCGCGCAGCAGCAGCAAGACTTCGACAAAGCTATCCTCCAGCGGGTCGAGCAGGCCTTTCAGCTCAGCGGGGTCCCCATCACGCTGACGGCCGACCCCAACGTCCCCGCCGGCCACATGCTCAGCGTGGTCTCCCATACCCTCAGCAATACCCTTCCCGACGCGGTCGGGATGACGTATCTGGGGGGCAACGGCTTCGACTTCATCGATCAGGCCGCGAGGTCGGCCCAGTCGGTCGATCAGCTGGAGTGGATCGTCGCCCACAACGTCTGCCACGAGCTGATGCTGGCGTTCGGCGTCCCGGAGGTCTACGACAAGACGGGCAACTTCCTCGACGCGGAGATGGCGAACGTGGGGATGATGACCAATCCCCTGGCGACGTTCAGCCCGGCCGCGGCCCAGGACCTGCTCTCGAAGGATTTGCAGGGGACGAGCGCGCAGAGCGACCCCAATTGGGTCTACACCCCGTTCGCCCAGGAGGTCGCCCCGCGGCCGGTCCCGGAGCCGACGACCCTTGCCCTCTGGGTGCTGGCAGCGACGGCCGTGGTCCTCTCGCGGCGAAGCCGGTCGCGCCGGAAGTCGGCCTGAGCCTTCTTCCGCCGAACATCCACAGCCGATGGTGCTGACCATCAACGGCGAGGCGGAACTGGTCATCCAGGACGCCAAGTCGCCTCAGAAGTTTCTCGAGCTGGTGGACCGGCAAGAGACGATTGAAGCCATCCGGGAAGGGATTATGAGTTACGCAGTTGGTTGTCAGAGGCTATCCGGTAACGTTTCCCTGTAATTCACGGTATTTGAGCGGCACTGGCTTCTTCGACTGATCTGGTTTCAAGAGCCTGAGCATGCGATGAATCGAACTCACA
>JAFANO010000535.1 GCA_019232645.1 Planctomycetaceae bacterium
CGATCCCCGGGCTCCTCGCGTCGGCCCGCCGTCGACCCCCCGGCGACGGCCGGCCCGAGGAATGGGGCCGTCATTCCATAGATGTGGAGATTATCGCATTTTCGGCACCAGGTGTCCTCCGATTCCTGCGACGCGGGTCGAGTGGGGGGCCGGGGTGAAGGTGACGGGCGAGACAAACGCTCCGTGCGCCGGGCCCGGGTCGTCAGAGCGCCGGCGGCACGGCCTTGCCGACAGCGCGCCAGCCGGCCGCGACGGCGGCGACCAGATGGCCCATCTTGGGATGCTCGGGCTCGATGTCGACCGGCAGGCCGTGCTCGCGGAGCGTCTCCGACGTGGTCGGTCCGACCGAGCCGACGACGGTGGCCCGCCCCAGGGCCGCGCGAAGGTCGGCCTCGCGCCCCTCCTCGGCGGCGACCTGAAGCAAGTGCTCGACCTGCTGAGCCGACGTGAACAGCGCGGCGCCGATCTCCCCGGCGGCGACCGCGGCGATCGCGCGGCGGAGCGGTCCGGTATCCTCGGGCAGGACCCAGCGGTAGACGGGGACTCGGGTGACGCTCGCCCCGCGCCGCTCGAGGGCCTCGATCAGCTCGGGGTTTGGCTTGCCGTATTCCTGGACGGCGACCCGGAGGCCGGCGACCGGGAGCTGGGCGTCGAGCAGCGTCATGACCTCGTGCCAGGTATTAGGCTCGGGGGCCTGGAGGTCAACGCGGGCCTTCAGCTCGCGGAGCGGGGCCAGCGGCTTGGGGCCCCGGACGACCACCTTCGCCTGGTTCAGCGCGGCCGTCCAGGTCGCGCGGGGGATCCGGGTCTCGATCGCCTGGGCCAGGTAGCGGGTCCCGACCCCGGTCAGGAACAGCACGACGTCGAACGCGCCGGCGATCAGCCGCTCGGCGAATGCCAGGGCCTCGGGGTTGTCCTCGATGGGGACCTCCCGCAGCGCGGGGGCCGTCATCGGCACGCCGCCGTATTTCGCGATCAGCTCGGCGATCGGGCCGGCCATCCGGCTCTCGAACGTCGCGACCCGGAGGCCGGCGAACGAGGGGGCGTCGGTGGTGCTCATCGTCAAGGGGACCTCCAGCTTTGGGACACACTCAAGCCCGATCGGGGTGCCTCCGACCCGGGCCACGCGAGACCCGGTAGCCCCCTCCCCTACTCCGCCACCACGAGCGGCCGGAGCCGGGACAGCCGCGTCTCGCCGATCTCCTCGACCCGCCCCAAGTCATCGACGTCCTGGAACGGCCGGTGACCGATCATCCGGCGGACAAGCACCGGCCCGAACCCGGGGGTCGCGCTCAGCTCGCCCTCGTCCGCCTGATTGTTGTGGACCCGCGCATCCGGGCACCTGGTCCGGGCGGGGGCGAGCGTCGTCCGGGACGAGACGTGCCGGTGATCAACGACGCTCCAGCGCGCACCGTCGCTCTGGATGACGATCGTGCCGTCGCGGTCGGTTCGGAGGAGCGGGATCTCGAACCGTTTCAGCAGAGCCAGCGTCTGGGGATGCGGGTGGCCGAATTCGTTATCCCGGCCCATGCTGGCCACGGCGAGCTGGGGGCGGACCAGCTTCAACCAGGTCGCGTCGGTGCCGCTGCGGCTGCCGTGGTGCGCCAGCTTCAGCACGGTGGCATCGGCACAGAGGCTGGGCATGTTCTCTTCCCACCAGCGCCGCTCGGGGCCCTCGGCGTCGCCGGGCAGCAGGACCGAGAAGCCGCCATACTGGAGCCGCAGGCCGACGCTGTTGTTGTTCTCCTCGTCCGGGTCGGCGGGGGCCCGGGGGAAGACCGTGAGCACGACCGAGCCCAGCCCGAGCTTCCGGGCCGAGCCCGTCGGTGAAATCGCCGGGATCCGCCGGTCGCGGACCAGCTCGAGCAACTTCAGGTAGCGCTCGCTCGTGTACGACGAGTCAGAGGCCAGGAAGACCCGGGGCCGGAAACGTCGGACGACGTCGTCCATCCCGCCGTAGTGGTCGTCGTGGTGGTGGCTGACGACCGCCAGGTCGATCGACGTGACGCCGCGACGCTCGAGCAGGGGGACGATCTGGCTCGACGGCCCGGCATCGATCAGCGCCGTCTTCCCCTCGGGCGACCGGACCAGGATGGCATCCCCCTGCCCCACGTCGAGGAACGCGACGACGACCCTGCCCTGCCCGGCCGTGGGATTCTCCCTCACGCCGAGCCAGATGAGCAGCAGGCCGAGGCCCAGCAGGGCGAAGAGCCATCCGGAGGCGCGCCTCATAACGGGATGTCTCCTCCGGGGTCGGACTTCTTCAGCTCGTCCTGGACTTCCTTCGTCCTCTCAACCACCTGGCGAGTGGCCTCGGCGTCGCGCTCGATCGAGACGGCCAGAACGTCGCCGGCCCTGGCCCCCCTGGGCAGCAGCCCCTTGGGGAAAGAGATCCGGGTGCCGTCGTCGGCCAGCAGGACGGCGATCTCCTTCCTGGCCCCCTCGAAGCGGTCGATCGACAGGCGAATCCTCATCGGGGATCTCTCCTCCCAAGTTCATGGTACTGAGCGGGAGACCTCGGAGTAAGCCAGACGCCCCCGCGTCGGACGAGGCCACACGCGAGACCAGGAGCCGACCGGCCCGCGCGACGCCAGGAGCCCCCGATCTCCCGGATCCCGAGTTGCTTCGGGGTGATGTGTTGACGGTCGTCTCCGCGTCGATTAGCTTGAGGGGGTGATTGCTCCGATGGCGACCGCCCATCCGACTCGAGCAGAGGAGAGGACACATCCGTGGCCTCCTTGTTTGTGATCCAAGGGGCCGACCAGGGTAAGCGGTTCGAGCTGAAATCCAAGTCGATGGCCCTGGGTCGAGACCACTCGAACCCGATCCGGCTGCATGATACCGAGGTTTCGCGGCGGCACGCCGAGGTTCGGCAGATCGACACGACCTTCCGGATCGTCGATCTCGGCTCGGCCAATGGGACCTACGTCAACGGTCAGCCGGTGGATCAGTCGCCGCTCCATTCGGGCGATCGGCTCCAGCTCGGCCAGACGGTCCTGCTGTTCAACGAGGGTGGCAACGCCGTCGACCGCGACATGACGGCGCGGGTTGACATGCTCACCCGGACGCACCCGGATGACCGCTCGGCGATCCTCGACAGCATCTCGGCCGAGGAAGGTTCGCGCGTCCTGAATGCCCCCGATGCGGCCGGCGGCTGGCTCAAGGAGCGGCTGATCAACCTCTCGGTCATGTACCGCGCGACCCAGGCGATCACCCACGTCCTGGAAGTCGACGCGCTGCTGCCGCAGATCCTCGAGCTGGTCTTCGAGTCGATCAACGCCGACCGAGGGGCGATCCTCCTGAAGGACGAGGCGGGGTCCCTCGTCCCCAAGGCCGTCCGCTGGCGAGGCGGGGGGGCCGGCCCCGACGAGCGGATGACGATCTCGCGGACGATCGTCGATCACGTGCTCGAGAAGGGCCAGGGGGTCATCACCTCGGACGCCCCCGGCGACGAGCGGTTCAGCCCCGCGCAGTCGATCGTCGATTTCGGGATCCGCGAGGCGATCTGTGTACCGATCCAGGGGCGGCACGTCACGCTCGGCGTCATCTACACCGACGTCCGCACCGTCGGCGATCTCCTGCCCGTCATCCCGCGGGGCAAGGAGAAGGACAAAGATGCGACGCGGAGCCGGTTCTCGCAGGACCACCTGATGCTGATGGTCGCCATCGGCCACCAGGCCGGCCTGGCGATCGAGAATACCCTCTTCTACCAGGCCAAGCTCCAGGCCGAGCGGCTCGCCGCCGTCGGCCAGACGATCGCCACGCTGTCGCACCACATCAAGAACATCCTCCAGGGCATCCGGGGCGGCAGCTATCTCATCGACATGGGGCTGAATGAGAAGGACGAGGCGATCGTCCGCCGCGGCTGGACGATCGTCGAGAAAAACCAGACCAAGATCTACAACCTGGTCATGGACATGCTCTCCTTCTCGAAGGACCGCGAGCCCGCGCTCGAGCCCGCCGACCTGAACGAGACGGTCGCCGACGTCGTCGAGCTGATGCAGTCGCGCGCCAGGGAGCTGGGCGTCGAGCTGGCCTGGCAGCCCCACCCGAAGATCCCCCAGGTCCAGATCGACTCCGACGGCATCCACCGCGCGGTCCTCAACATCGTGACCAACGCGATCGACGCCGCCGAGGGGGTGGACGGGGCCCGGGTAACCGTCTCGACCGAGTGGGACGATGCGGAGTCGCTGGTGACGATCACCGTCGCCGACAACGGCGTCGGCATCGCCGAGGAGGACATCGGCTCGATCTTCCAGGTCTTCGCCTCGACCAAGGGGGCGCGAGGCACCGGGCTGGGGCTGCCCGTCTCGCAGAAGATCATTCGCGAACATGGCGGCAAGATCGTTGTCACCTCCAAGGTCGGCAAAGGCTCGCAGTTCGTCATCGAGCTGCCGATGAAGCGGTCCGATCCGAATCCCAGGCCGGACAGCAGCGAGGGGGTGATGACGTACCCGGGCTGAGGGGCCGTCCGATTGACATCAGGCGCGGTTGGCCTCGCTCGGGACGCTCGGAGCATCGCCTCGTTCAGCCCCGCTATGTCCCCGACCTGAAAGAGCGACGCGACCCGCCGGAGCACGACGCCGAAGTGACCGTCCGCCATCGCACAGGCCCCCGCGATGTTGACTGGTCACTCCTGAAACTGCACGCCCGCGGGGGAACCGTCACGCACGCCAGCATCCATCGATGTTTAGGCGCGGACGGCCAGGAGGCGAATCCCCCGCTCGCGCAACTGCGACCAAGGGCTGGGAAGCTCGCTGGGCACCATCGCGGACTCGCCTTCGAGCGGCTCGGGACGGCCGGACTCGTCGACGGGGACGAACTGCATGATCGCATCCATCCATGGTGTCGCGCGCTCGCCCAGCGGCGAGCCGAAGAGGGCCACCACCACCTGCGCGCGGGCCCGATGAACCTCACGGGCGCGAATCTCGACCACGCAGCCGATCGGCACGGGCTCGAAGCACCGGAGGTCGAGCACCCGTTTCAGCACCAGGTTGGCGTTCAAGCCCGCGGCGCGAAATGCCGCTGCATAGGCGGCCTCCAGAGCCAGCGAGAGCAAGACCCCCGCGTATAATGTCCCGTGATGGTTGCCGTCACGCGGAAGTATCAGGCGATGGGTAAGGGTCTCAGCGTCGTCCGAAGTTGCCATGCGCGTCGAGCTCGCTTCATTCCAGGAACTCGAGATCCACCCAGGATGCACGATGCAAGGTACCGCGCACGGCACCGAGTCGCAACCGCGGCGATGGGGCGCGACTCCGAAGACCTCCTTGGGTTCTCGAGAACGGATCGCGGGTGCTCGGGCCTCCCCCTCGTGACCCTGAGCGGGATGCCAGGAGATCCTGGGGCACTCGTGCCGATGCCGGCCGGCCTCGACCTCATGGCCCGGAGACCTAGTCCGGGCAACATGGGTGTTGTCGAGCGCATTCTCCCCCACTCCAATAAAAACACACCCCGGGCTTCGGGGTGTGAGAAGTGGTGAAAAGTTGCGCCGGCAGGAATCGAACCTACGACCTCCAGGTTATGAGCCTGGCGAGCTAACCGCTGCTCCACGGCGCAAAAGGATCATAGCAGTCGAGCCGCCCGAAGGAAAGCCCTCTGGAAAAAATGCTGGACGAGATGACATCATCTCCTGCCTTTAATATCAACTGAATCCGCCAGCGAGAGGCGACCACGACCTTGCGACGAGTCGGGCCAGCTCAATGCCGGGTCGGATCATTCGATCGGGTCGGTTCGAGATTGCTTTGGCGCCGCGCGGCAAGAACACCGAATTCATAAGGGGCATCCAGGGACGATCGCTGAACTCCGCACGGGGCCGTCCATGCATCCAACCATCACCGCGTTCCTCGACCATCTCCGGAACGAGCGCAATGCCTCGGCCCACACGATCCGGTGCTATGAGGACGACCTCTCGCAGTTCTGCCAGTTCCTGGCGGAGACCCGGCGCGAGGAGGCCGACCCTTCGGCCGTCGACGCCCGGCGGCTCCGACGCTACTCGGCCTGGCTCAACGGCCGCGGTTACGCGGCGAGTACCGTCGCCCGACGGCTGGCGAGCCTGCGGTCGTTTTACCGCTATCAGCGCCGGCAGGGGGTCGTCACGATCGACCCGTCCGGCGGGCTCCGGAACCCGAAACAGCCCCGGCGGCTGCCGCGGCTGCTCCGCGTCGAGGACGTGATCCGCCTGCTCGACGGGATCCCCACCGGCGAACCGCTCGGCGTCCGCGACCGCGCGATGTTCGAGACGCTCTACGGCGGCGGGCTCCGGGTCAGCGAGCTCGTGGGGCTCGACCTCGACGACCTCGACCTCGAGCAGGAGCTGGTCCGGGTCCGCGGCAAGGGGCGCCGGGAACGGCTCTGCCCGGTCGGACGGATGGCGGCGTCATGGCTCGCCCGCTGGGTCGCGCTGCGACAGCCCAAGGACCCGAAAGGCCCGGCGGTCTTCCTCAATCGCTTCGGCACCCGGCTGACGACGCGGAGCGTCGGCCGGCTGCTCGAGACGTACCTCGCCGGCCTCGGGCTCGACCTCGGCGCCAGCCCGCACACCCTCCGTCACAGCTTCGCCACCCACCTGCTCGACCGGGGCGCCGACCTGCGGAGCGTCCAGGAGCTCCTCGGCCATCGCAGCCTGACGACGACCCAGATCTATACGCACGTCACCCAGGAGCGAATGCTCGACGCCTATCACGACGCCCATCCCCGCGCCTAGGCGGCGGTCGACCTCCGACTCGCCCTCCTGGGTGGTTGCGCCGTCGAGACATGTGGCCCTTTGAGAGACCTTCCGATCTCCTTCAGACCGGCACGACCATCTGCCACTGGCCGACCTCGGCCGAGTCGAGCACCGCGTCGCAGACGGCCTGCGTGGGCAGGGCGTCGCGGAAGGTCGGGCCGGCGGGGGTGCCGGTCTCGAGGCCCTTGAGGAAGTCGGCCAACGAGTTGATGAACGTGTGCTCGTAGCCGATCGTCGTGCCCGGAACCCACCAGTTCTTCATGTACGGGTGCTCGAACCCCGTGACGTGGATCGATCGCCAGCCCTGCAGGTGCGACGGGTCGTTGTGGTCGAAGAATAGGAGCCGATGCGGGTCCTCCAGGTCGAAGGCGATCGAGGCGTGCTCGCCGTTGATCTCGAACCCGTTCTTGTTCTTCCGGCCCCTCGCGTAGCGGGTCGACTCGAACAGGCCGAGCGAGCCGTTGGCGAACCGGCAGAGGAACTGGCAGGCGTCGTCGATCTCGACCGCTTTCTTCTCGTCGGGTGCGTCCTGGAGCGGACGCTCCTTGATGAACGTCTCGACGTCGCCGACGACCTTGGTCACCGGGCCGTTGAGCCAGATCGCGGTGTCGACCGCGTGGCTGATCAGGTCGCCGGTGACGCCCGAGCCGGCCACGTCCTTGTCGAGCCGCCAGAGCGTCTGGCCCCCTTGGGGCAGGTCGGGGCTGATCGTCCAGTCCTGGAGGTAGTAGGCGCGGTAGTGGAAGACCCGCCCCAGCCGCCCTTCGTCGACGATCTGCTTGGCCAGCGTGATCGCCGGGACGCGGCGGTAGTTGAACCAGACGAAGTTGGCCACGCCGGCCCGCTCGACCGCCTCGGTCATCTCCGACGCCTCGGCCAGGTTCATCGCCAGCGGCTTCTCGCACAGGATCGTCTTGCCCGCCGCCGCGGCGGCCAGCGCGATCTCCCTGTGGGTGTTGTTCGGGCTGCCGATGTCGATCGCGTCGACATCCTTCCGCTCGACGACCTTGCGCCAGTCGGTCTCGGTCGACTCCCAGCCCCAGTTCTCGGCGAACTTCTGGATCTTCTCCGGGTCGCGGGCGCAGGCGACCTTCAGGACCGGCAGGTATTTCAAGTCGAAGAACTGGCTCACCTGCCGGTAGGCGTTCGAATGCGCCCGGCCCATGAAGCCGTAACCGATCATCGCCACGTTGAGCGTCTTGGCCATAGCGGAGAATCCTACAAAGGTGCACTCGGCGGTAGCCATCAAGCAGGCGGCCGATGTTGGAAAATTGGGGGGATGGCCAGCAAGTCGGTGGGGGCGGGCCTCCGGAGGCCGCTCCCACCGCGATCACTCGCGCCAGCCGTGCGCGTCCCGGACGGCGATCATCGTCGCGAGGATGTCGTTCCAGGTCTTGGGGTTCAACATCACGGCGTTGGGGAACATGCAGCCGTCCCAGCAGATATGGCGGAACTTCTTGGTCAGCCGGCTCTCCTCGTCGCGGAGCCAGAAGCCGGCGTGACGCGGGATGTCGAGCTTGCCGTTGGGGTCGGTCGCCAGGCAGTGGCGCCCGGTGTGGTCGTGCGAGCCCGAGCCGAAGACGGTCGCGTCGTTCTGCG
>JAFANO010000681.1 GCA_019232645.1 Planctomycetaceae bacterium
TTGCCTTCGCGGGTGATCCCGGGGATCGCCTGGAAGCGGATCAGGGCCGTGTCCCGTTCGTGGATAAAGAAGGACGCCAGCTCGGGGACGCCGACAAACACGCGGACCGGGTCGGTCTGCTCGAGGATGAACAGGGGCTGGCCGTTGGTGCCGCCGCCGGGCTGGAGGTAGTCGCCCGGGCTGACGTTGCGCTGGGTGATCACGCCGGAGTAAGGGGTCTTGATCCGGCCGTAGTCGAGGATCACCTTGGCCTGCCGCTCGTCGGCCTTGGCGACCTCGAGGTCGGCGCGTGCGGCCTCGACGTCGACGCGGGCCTTGTCGCGGTCGGCGGCCGCCCTGTCGCGGTCGGCGGTCGTTTCCGAGACCATGGCCTCGGCCTGGTCGCGGGCGGCGGCGGCTTCCTCGAACTGGCGGTACGTCTCGTCGCGCACCTGCACGTCGAGGACGCGCTGGGCGACGAGCGTCTGGAGCCGCCTGGATTCCGACTCCCAGCGGGTGTAGCTGGCCTGGGCCCGCTTCACACCCGCCCTGGCGGAGACGATCCGGGCCTCGGCCGTCTCGAGTCTCGCTACAGCAGCCCGCAGTGCACTCTGCGCGACCTCGATCTGGACCTCGGCCCGGTGCACGGCCGCGGACTTCTGCTGATGGGCCTCCACCACGTCGGGGACCCACATGTCGATCAGGACGTCGCCGGCCTTGACGCGGTCGCCGATGTTGTACCGGTACTTCTCGACGTACCCGGAGATCCGGGAATAGACTGGCGTCACCTCGAAGGCCTGGATCGTCCCCGGCTGGACGACCCTCATCCGGAGGTCGCGCCGCTCGGGTCGAACGACCCGGATGCCGGCGGTCTTGCCCACCTCACTCCTGGCGACCTCGCGGCTGGCCGACGTCCCGCCCCGGCCGGAGTGCTCGCAGCCGGCCGCCAGGATGAGGGCCAGGGCGAAGAGTGCTGGTCCTTTACCGGCGATTCGATGGGTCGGCGGCATCCTCAGCTCTAGCGCTGGCGTCGGCATGGGGTGCGTCCTCCGGTTGCGGTCGGGCCGGGCGGGTCGGTCCGGTGGGAGAGAGGTCGGCAGTGGCGTGCGTCCTGCCATCGGTCGCGGCGGGGTGGATGGGGTCGTAATGCGCACTCGCCGGGTCGTCCGGGTCGAGCGAGGGGGACTGGTTCGAGGCGCGGCCCAATAGGAGTGTGAAGACGGCCGGCAGAACCAGCAGCGTGGCGAAGGTCGCGAAGGCCATGCCCCCGATCACCGCCCGGCCGAGCGGGGCATTCTGCTCGCTCCCCTCCTCCAGCCCGAGCGACATCGGGATCATCCCCGAGATCATGGCGCACGCCGTCATGATGATCGGGCGGAGCCGCCCCTTGGCCGCGGTGATCGCCGCCCGGTCGGCCGGCATGCCCTCCTCGAGGCGGTGACGGTCGCCGAAGCTGACCAGCATGATGGCATTCGAGACCGCCACGCCGACGGCCATGATCGCGCCCATGAACGACTCGATGTTCAAGGTCGTGCGCGTGACCCAAAGAGCCAGCACGACGCCGCAGAGGACCGCCGGCACCGACGCCACGGCCGTCAGGGCCAGCCGGGGGGCCTGGAAGTAGGCGGTCAGCATGATCAGGATCACGACCACGGCCACGCCCAGGCCGACCTCCAGGCTCTGGAACATCTGCTTCATCGGTCGGACCTGGCCGCGCAGCTCGACCTCGGTCCCCCTGGGCGGCCGGCCGGCGCGGGCGATCGCCGCGTCGAGCCGGTCGATCGCGCGGCCGAGGTCCTCCCCCTCGACGTTGGCGGTCAGGCTCAGGTAGCGCCGCATGTTGTAGCGGTCGACCTCGCCGGGCATCTCGCCCCGCATGACGCGGGCCACGTCGCGGACCAACAGCGGTGACGCGGGGTTGGAGGGGGATTCGGTCCTCATCGCCGCCTGGCGGAGCGCCTGGGTCATCAACGGCACCAGAGCCACGTCAGTCGCCTCGGTCATCTTCGGCGGCGGGACCTGCACCTGGACCTGGTACGAGTTGCCGCTGACGTCGTCGCGCCAGTAGTTGCGCGAGGTGTAGCGGCTGGAGTACGTCGCGGCGATCAGGGACTCGCCGATGTCGCGGGCGGTCACGCCGCTGAGCCCGGCCCGCTCGCGGTCGAGCGTCACCTGGACGGTCGGGTAGTGGAGCGGCTGCTGGACCTGGATGTCGCGCAGCGACCCGATCCCGTGGAACTCCTCGCGGAGCTTGTCCATGAAGGCGCTGGCGTCGGCGAGGTTGCGCCCGCTGACGACGACCTCGATCGGCGCGGGGGCACCCAGGCTCATCGTCTCGGAGATCAGGTCACCCGGCTCGAAGGCGAAGACCAGCTCGGCGACGCGCCGGTCCGCCTGCGCGGCGGTGAGGCCGAGCCTCAGGAGCTCGTCGCGGTACCACGCGCCCACCTTCTTCGGCAAGGCGCCGCGCAGCCGCTCTTGCAGCGCGAACACGTCGACCCCGCTCCCCCTGCGGAGGCCGACGCGGAGCATGCTGTCGTCAGGGCCTCGGCTCCAGAGGTAGGCCATGTTGATGGTGAACTGCGGCGGGTTCGCGCCGACGTAGCCCATCGTGATGTCGATGTTGTCTGGCCCGGCCTCCTCGGCGATCACGTCGAGCACCTTTTGCGCGACCTGGCGCGTCAGCTCGTAGTGAGTCCCCTGAGACGGGCGGACGCGGAGCTGGAACTGACCGGCGTCGACCTTCGGGAAGAGCTCGCGGCCCAGCCGCCCCCCGACGACGACCACGACGGCGCCCGCCACGATCAGGTAGGTGAGGACCACCACGCCGCGGTGCGCGACCGTCCAGGACGCGACGCGCTCGAACCGGTCCTGGACCCGCACGAAGAACCCCGGCCGCGTCTCCTGGCCGTCGCCGTGACCGTGACCGTGCGTCCCGTGGCGGTTCTCGAGCAGCCAGACGCTCAGGACCGGCACCACCGTGCTGGAGAGCAGGTACGAC
>JAFANO010000629.1 GCA_019232645.1 Planctomycetaceae bacterium
AGGACGTGGTCGGTCTTGACCGGCCCGTACTTGGTGGTGACGGTCGTCCCCTCGACGATCGGCAGCAGGTCGCGCTGGACGCCCTGGCGCGAGACGTCCGGCCCCCGGCCGCCGCCCCCCTCGTCGCCGGTGATCTTGTCGATCTCGTCGAGGAAGACGATGCCCGACTCCTCGGCCAGCGTCACGGCGGCCTGCTGGACCTTCTCGTTGTCGATCAGGGCCTCGGCCTCCTGCGCGATCAGGATGGGGCGGGCCTCGGCGACGGTCATGGTCCGGGTCTGCGACGGCTTGGGCAGGATCTTCTCGAACATCCCCTGGAGGTCCATCTCCATCTGCTCGAGGTTGCCCGCGCCCAGGATCGAGACCGGGGCGACGGCGCGGCCGGGCAGGGTGACCTCGACCTCGCGGGCCTCGAGCTCGCCGGCCTCGAGCCGCGCCTTCATCTTCTCGCGCGACCGCTGGCGGCGCTCGGCCGCCTCGTCGGCCTGGGCCGACTCGGGGTCGACCCACGGGCCCGGCGCCGCGGGCAGGAGCAGGTCGAGCAGCCGCTGCTCGGCGCGCGCCCGGGCCTGCTCGGCCACCCGCTCGCGCTCGCGGGTCTTGACCAGGGCCAGCGCCGCCTCGACCAGGTCGCGGACCAGGCTCTCGACGTCGCGGCCGTAGTAGCCGACCTCGGTGTACTTGGTGGCCTCGACCTTGACGAACGGCGCGCCGACGAGCTTGGCCAGGCGGCGGGCGATCTCGGTCTTGCCCACGCCGGTCGGGCCGATCAGCATGATGTTCTTGGGCAGGACCTGGCCGCGGAGCTCGTCCGCGAGCTGCCGGCGCCGCCAGCGGTTCCGCAGGGCGATCGCCACGGCGCGCTTGGCCTCGTCCTGGCCGACGATGTCGCGGTCGAGCTCGGCGACGATCTCGCGAGGGGTCAGGTCGGGCACGGAAGTTCCTCCACCGTCAGATGGCCGTTGGTGTAGATGTCGATCCCGGCGGCGATCGTCAGCGACTGGCGGACGACCTCGGCGGCCGGGAGGTCGGTGTGCGCCACCAGCGCCCGCGCGGCGGCCAGGGCGTAGCCGCCCCCGGAGCCGGTGGCCAGGATCCCGTCGCTCGGCTGGATCACGTCGCCCGAGCCACTGACCAGCAGGCTGTGCCGGGCGTCGACCACCACCAGGACCGCCTCCAGGCGACGGAGCATCCGGTCCGTCCGCCAGAGCTTGGCCAGCTCGGTCGCCGCGCGGGGGACGTTGCTGGGATACTCCTTGAGCTTCGCCTCGAACCGCTCCAGCAGCGCGAAGCCGTCGGCCGCGCTGCCGGCGAACCCGACCAAGACCTGACCCTCGAGCAGCTTGCGGACCTTGACGGCGTCGGCCTTCATGACCGTGGTGCCGAGCGTCACCTGGCCGTCCCCGCCCAGCGCCACCCGGTCGCCGCGCCTCACCGAAAGGATCGTCGTGGCGTGCCAGTACAAGGTCGAAGGCCTCCCACCCGTCCCGCGTGTCCCGCCCTCCCCATACTCACGAGCATACTGTCGGACTACGCCCCTGACTAGGCTGAGGAGCCGGAGCATGCATGTGCGGTGCCGCAGGCGCCGGTTCGCTTCCATCCCGAAAGCCTATGAAGGGCGGGAGCGATCGTGACGATAGTTCAGAGAAGCGGGTCTCTCGAAGGACGCGAGGCTCGGGACGATGGCCGAGAGCAAGGCAGGGAGGCAGGATGCGTTGGCGATTGCTGCAAGCCGCGATGTGTGGGGTGGTGATCCTCGGGGTGGCGGCCGGCCCCACGTCGGCCGCGGGATGGGCGGACGCCTTGTTCTCCGAGCGCGTGCACGACTTCGGCCCGGTCGCCCGGGGGGCGAAGGTCCGGCATGACTTCCTCCTGGTCAATCGACTGCCCGAGCCGATCTCGATCGTCGACATCCGCGCCTCGTGCGGCTGCACCAGCGGCCGGGCGAGCGCCTCGACTGTCCCCCCCGGCCAGGCGGCGAAGGTCGAGGCCGAGATGGACACGAGGAACTTCGTCGGTCCCAAGGCGACCGCCCTGTTCGTGACCCTGATGACGGCCAGTGGCCGGGAGGCCGAGGTCCACCTCGGTGTCTCCGCGACGATCCTCAGCGACGTCGTCCTGAACCCGGGCACGATCGACTTCGGTGCGGTCGCCAGGGGTCAGGCCCCGACGCAGACCCTGACGATCGACCGCGTGGGGATGCCCGACTGGAGGGCCGAACGGATGGTCTCGACGAGCCGGGCGCTCAACGCCACACTCGTCGAGACGGCCCGCAAGGGGTCGTCTGTCAGCTATCTCCTGACCGTCGCGCTGAAGCCCGAGGCCCCGGCGGGCCCGATCCGTGACGAGATCCGGATCCTGACCAACGACCCCGAGACGGCGAGCATCCCCGTGCAGGTCTCGGCACTGGTCCGGGGCGAGCTCTCGGCCTCGCCCAGCGTCCTGTCGCTGGGCCGGGTCGCCTCGGCCGGCGGGGTCCAGGGCCGGTTCCTCGTCCGGGGGATCCGGCCGTTCACGATTACTCAGGTCGAAGGGGCCGGCGACGGTTTCAAGCTCGCGCCCGACGACAATACCCCCAAGCCCGTGCACCTGCTCACGCTCACCTATCGGCCCGAGGAGGGCACGCCCCGGGGGGACCTCCGCCGCCTCTTCCGTGTCCACACCGACCTGCCCGCTGAGCCCCCGGTGGAGGTGTCCGTCAGCCTGCACGTTGACCCCTGATCCGCGAGAGATCCCGAGAGGACACCGAGGGAAGACTTCGGGATCGAGAGGGCCGTTCACCGCCCAGGTAACTTCGCGACCTTTGTGGGGACCGCCATCCTGGCGGATGGAATCGGCGTGGTCCAGCGCCTGATCAGGCACTCACGCCTCGACATGATGAACCGCTAGACCAAGCCCAGCCTGCATGACCTCGAAGGGGCCGCCGCCCTGCCCAGCCTCAGGCCGCAGCCATGCGGCCCCGAGGCCGCAAGCCTGCAGGCAACGGGTACGGATGGACAACGGATCAGCGAACGCTTTGCCCCTCATTTGCCACTGGCGGGGGACGCAAACGGGCGGGATCT
>JAFANO010000633.1 GCA_019232645.1 Planctomycetaceae bacterium
CGGCGTGCTCTTGCCCGGCGATCTCCTGCGACTCCCACCCGTCTCGCGAGGTTCGATCTACCATGAATGGACTGATCCGCGCATCGCTGAAGAATCCGTATGCCGTCACGGTCATGTGCCTGACCCTGGTCTTGCTGGGGGGCGTGGCCGTACGGGCGATCCCCATCGACATCCTGCCGGTGTTCAAGAGTCCGGCCGTGCAGGTCCTGACCTTCTACGGCGGCATGCCTGCCGCCAGCGTCGAGAAGGACATCACCAACCGCATGGAGCGGTGGGTCGGGCAGGCCAATGGCACCTCGCGGCAGGAGTCGCGCTCGATCATCGGCGCCAGCATCGTCCGCAACTACTTCCGCGGCGACGTCGACCCCAACGGCGCCTTGACTCAGGTCAACTCGCTCGCGCTGGCCGCCGTCCCCAACCTTCCCCCCGGCACCTTGCCGCCGGTGGTGTTGCCCTTCGACCCGACCAGCACCACGCCCGTCTGCGTCGTGGCGGTGCACAGCCCGGACCGCTCGCAGACCGAGTCGATCCTCTATGACGTGGGGCGGTACGAGGTCCGCAACATGATCATGAGTGTCAACGGCGCCGTCGCCCCGGTCGTCTTCGGCGGCAAGATCCGCGCCGTGCTGGCGTACCTCGATCGCCAGAAGCTCCAGGCGCGGGGGCTCTCGCCGATCGACGTCATGAACGCGATCGACAACTACAACCTGTTCCTGCCGACCGGCGACGCCAAGATCGGCGGCCTCGACTATGCGCTCGACTCCAACTCGATGTTCGATGCCGCCGCGGAGATGGGGAGCATCCCGCTGCGGACCGAGTTCGGCAACGTCTCCTTCCTCCGCGACGTGGCGACCCCCAAGGACGCCGCGTTCATCCAGACCAACGTCGTGCGGATCAATGGCGCGCGCGAGGTCTACATCCCCGTCTTCCGCCAGCTCGGGGCGAGCACGCTCGGCGTGGTCGAGTCCCTCCGGAAGCAGCTCCCCGAGTTCACCGCCCGGCTGACGCGCGGCGGGATCGACCTGAAGCTGGTCATGGATCAGTCGGTCTACGTCCGGCAGTCCATCATGGCCCTCATTCAGGAAGGGGTCCTGGGCGCCATCCTCTGCTCGCTGACGATCCTCCTGTTCCTCGGCGAGTGGCGGATGACGGCCATCGCCGTGATGACGCTGCCGATCTCGGTCATGTCGGCGTTGATCTGGCTCTATTACACGGGCAATACGGTCAACGTGATGACGCTGGCCGGCCTGACCCTGGCGATCGGCCCGATGGTCGATAGCGCGATCATCTGCCTGGAGAACACGCATCGGCACCTCGGCATGGGGGTCCGGCCGATGGAGGCGGCGTACCTGGGCGCCAGCGAGGTGGCGATGCCCGAGCTGGTCTCGACGCTCTGCACCTTCCTGGTGCTCGCCCCGCTGGCGCTGATGCCGGGCATGGGCGAGTTCCTGTTCCGCCCGATGGCCATGGCCGTGGCGTTCGCCATGTGCTCGGCCTACATCCTGTCGCGGACGCTGGTCCCGGCCTGCAGCGCCTACTGGCTGAAGGGGCACGGAGGCCACGGCGAGCATGGCCCCGGCCCCGGCCAGGACCAGGGAAAGGGCAATAATGGCCACGGCGCGAATGGTGGCAACGGCAACGGCCGCGGTCTGGTGGCGCGGGGCTTCGCGCGCTGGCAGGCGATGGTCGACCGGATGTTCGAGGCGTACGCCCGCGGGTTGGACGTGATCTTGAGACACCGCCTCCTGACGATCGTCGTCGGCTTCGGCCTCCTCGCCGCGACCCTCGTCACGCTCTGGCCCGCGATGCGCAAGGAATTCTTCCCCGAGGTCGACGCGGGCGCCTTCGAGATCTACGTCCGCGCCTCCAGCGGCACCCGCATCGAGCTCACCGAGAAGATCATCGCGCAGGTCGAGGACTTCATCAAGAAGACGATCCCCCCCGAGGACCTGGAACTCTACATCTCCGAGCTGGGGGTGAACTCCGACTGGTCGGCCGCCTACACGCCCAACTCCGGCCCGATGGACGCGGTCATCAAGGTCCAGCTCAAGCCCGAGCGGTCCCGCTCGGCCCAGGAGTACGTGCACCTGCTCCGCGTGGGGGTGGCCAAGGACCCGCGGTTCAAGGACCTCGACTTCGCCTTCGATGCCGGAGGCCTGGTCCGCGGTGCGATGAACGAGGGCAAATCGACGCCGATCAACGTCCGGATCACCGGCAAGAATCAGGAGCAGGCCCGCGCCGTCGCGGAGAAGATCCGCAACCAGGTGAGCGGCATCAACGGCGTGGTCGACGCCCGAATCATCCAGCGGCTCGACTATCCCGAGTACATCATCCTCGTCGACCGGGCCAAGGCCGCCGACCTCGGCCTGAGCCAGCAGGACGTGATGAGGAACGTCGTCGCCGCGTTCAATTCGTCGATCCAGTTCAATAAGAGGAACTTCTGGATCGACCCGGTGGGGGGCAACCAGTACTTCGTCGGAGTGCAGTATCCCGAGAACGACATCAAGTCGCTCCAGACGCTGCTCGACATCCCGATCACCAGCTCGGCGCAGAAGAGGTCGATCCCGTTGAGCAACCTCGTCACGCTGAGGCGGGCCTCGGTGCCGACCGAGGTGACGCACACCAATATCCAGCCGACGATCGACCTGACGATGGGCGTCTCCGGCCGCGACCTCGGGCACGTCTCCGACGACGTGACGCAGGCCATCAACGCCTTCGGCGAGCGACAGCCGGACGGCACCTGGATCCCCTACGATCCCTCGTCCGGCGCGAAGCGGCCCCTGAAGGGCTCGAAGATCGTCCTCAGCGGCGAGTATTCCCGGATGCAGGACACGTTCTCGAACCTCGGCTTCGGCCTGATCGGGGCCTCGGTCCTGATCTACTTCCTGATGGTCGGCCTGGACAAGTCGTGGGTCGTCCCGCTGACGGTCATGCTGGTCGTCCCGCTCTGCCTGGTAGGCATCCTGCCGATGCTCTATCTCACCGGCTCGGCGATCAATGTGCAATCGCTGCTGGGGTTCATCTTCGTGGTGGGCATCAAGGTGGCGAACACGGTGTTGATGACCGACTTCGCGCAGGAGCTGCGGCGACACGAGGGGCTGACCCCGACGCAGGCGATCCGCAAGTCGGCCTCGATCCGCGTCCGACCCGTGACGATGACCGCCCTGGCGGCCTTCTTCGCGCTGATCCCCGGCGCCTTCGCGCTGGAGCGCGGCAGCGAGGCGAACGCCCCACTGGCCCGCGCGATCCTCGGCGGGCTGCTGGCCGGCGAGCCCGCCACCCTCTTCGTCCTGCCCTGCCTCTATTCCCTGATGGTCCGCGACACGAAGGGGGCCCACGCACCACGGCACGCCGACGACAAGCCGATCGACGAGGCCCATCCTGACCGGCTCCTGACCGAGTCCGAGGCCGGCCGCGACAAACACGAGCCGGGGTCTGAATCAAGCACAGAGAGCGGCTGGTTCTAATACGCTTTCCAGGAATTTCGTGCGCTCTGGTCCGATCCATCTTGCATCCACCTGGCGAGCGCTCGAAATTTCCGGACTCCGCATCAGCTAGGAAATCCTGGCTCGGCTCATTGGGGTTAACTTTAACAGGTGTAGGTGTTAAGTTGGTCCACCCCCCACCCAACCCTCCTCCACCAGGGGGAGCGAGGATCACAAGCCCTCCCCCGTGCGGGGGGGTTGGGTGGGGGGGGACTGGGATGAGGCGAGGTTGTCAGCACCACCAGTGGCCCGACAGGAGCCCCTGGCTCTTCCTGGGTTTCGGGGACCTATGCCGTCACTTTTGCCGGGATCGTCCCAAGTTGGTCCCGCGGCAACTTGACAGTGTTCAGGAGTGGTCGTTTGGCTCTTGTTAGCATAACCGCCGAGAATTACAGAAGATAGCTGACCTGAAACGCGCCTGGCTTTCTGCCACGAAATGTCAAGCTCACAAACGATAATCTGCGCTCCACATGGGGACGATCCCGTAAGATGCCCACTCTGATCTCTCCAACCCTTGAGGCCATCCTTTGCGAGAGACGGCCTCCCTGTCGCAGAGGTGGCCCATCTCTCTGCAGGACATAGGAGAAGTGGCATGTACGCATGGAGGCTGGGCGCAAGGCATGGATGCGTTGCCCTCCTC
Organism: Planctomycetaceae bacterium; assembly: GCA_019232645.1. GTDB lineage: Bacteria > Planctomycetota > Planctomycetia > Isosphaerales > Isosphaeraceae > JAFANO01. The sequence goes on from JAFANO010000633.1 coordinate 4,126, forward strand.
CTGGGTCTCATCGCGATCGGGAGAGGTCACTTCGTCCTCGCCCAGGCACCGGCGCCACCTCCCGTGCCGGAGGCGAATCCGGCTCCGGCGGCGGCCCCGGTCCCGTCCCTCTCTCGCGAGGCCTTGCTCGAAGAGCGTCTTCGTAAGCTGGAGGCGATGAATCAAGCAATTCTCCAGCAATACGAGACGATGGAACGCAGGCA
>JAFANO010000088.1 GCA_019232645.1 Planctomycetaceae bacterium
CCACGAAGCTCTGGAACAACAACCATCGCCCGGAACGCGTCAAACCCGCCTTCGAGGCCAGTCTCAAGAAACTCCAACTCCACTACGTCGACCTCTATCTCATCCACACCCCCTTTGCCTTCCAACCCGGAGACGACCAGGACCCGAGGGATGCGGACGGCAACGTGATTTATGACAAGGGGGTGACGCTGCTGGATACGTGGAGGGCGCTGGAGGGCCTGGTGGACGAGGGCAAGTGCAAGGCCATCGGATTATCCGACGTCAGCCTGGGCCAGACCAGAGAGATCTTTGAAGCGGGGAGGATCAAGCCTGCAGTTGTTCACGTCGAATCCCATCCGTATCTCCCGCAATGGGACCTTTTGGACTATTGCAGAAAGAATGGCATCGTGTTGCAAGCGTTCGCAGCGCTGGGGCATAGTAGCGAGCCCAAGTTGCTGGAAGATCCTGTCATTACCGCTATCGCCAAGCGAGTCAACAAGACCCCGGCGCAGGTCTTGCTCGCCTGGGCCATCCAGCGCGGGACGGCCCTCCTGACCACCTCGAAGACTCCCAGCCGGATCAAGGAGAACTTTGGAGTCTCCACCCTTCCTGAAGAGGCCGTGCGGGAGATTAGCGAAGGAATCAAGTTGCGGGTCAGGTTTAATCCCGTTGTGGAGACCGGTGTTCCCGGGTTCATTCCGAGAGGATAGGGAGGTTGAGACAGTAATCACTCCAAGGAGGATTTCCTATGCGACCTGACATTGTCGCCGGGGCTGTCTTTCCTGACTATGAGTTGTACGACCACACCGCGAAACGTATCGAGTGTTCACTGCTCGCGGGAACTTTTTTCGACACTCCTCGCCGATCCCCACCGCGCGATCGACCGATCCTGGTGCACAAAGCGCACACCTGAACCGACGCTCACCGCCGAGCGTTGGTTTTCGCGGTCTCGACAAAGCCCTGCTCGCTGTAGGTGGCGTCGAAGACGAGGTCAACGCCCCGGCCACTGGTGAGCTTCGCGATTTCGGCGGCGATGTCGTCGCGCTTATAATTGAAAACGTGCTGGGCGCCGGACTGCCGGGCCAGTGCGATCGATTGCGGCGTGCTGCCGCTGCTGATGACCAGTCCGGCCCCCAGGGCACGCGCCGCCATCTGCACCGCGAGATGCCCGACGCCGCCCCCACCGCCGGGGATATAGACCGTGTCACCGGCCTGGACGGCCGGGTAAAGACTCGCGAAAGCGGACAGGAAGCACATCGGAAGCGCCGCCGCATCGCGGAAGCTCAGGGATGGTGGCTTGCGGACGGTGAGGAATTCGCGTGCGACGGCATAGCCGCCTTCGCCTCCGCTCCCGCCCGTTGCGACCCAGCCGCCATCACCGTTCAAATCGGCCATGGCGGCCACCGCGTCGCCGAGGGCTACGCCACTCACACCCTGGCCTGCGGCGACCACCACGCCAGCGAGGTCAAGACCGAGAACGACGGGGGGCGTCCGTCCTATGAAATTGAGGTCGGCCAGCTTGTACTCCAGCGGGTTGAGCGACGAGGCGGCGACGCGGATCAGGACCTGGTCGGCCGCCGGCCGCGGGACGGGAACACGCACCGCCTCGAGCGGCAGCCCAGCTCGGTCTCTTGTGTAACCGACGCCGAGAAACGTCTCCGGAATCGTCTGAGTCTGCTTCATGTTTCGCCTCCTTCTGATGACATGCCCGGGACCCCGCCGCCGAGCGGGGCCGGCGGCGCGTACGATTCGCGGTCGTCCATCCGGCCGCGCATGTAGGGGTCGAGCGAGAGATACCGGACCCGCAGCAGAACCTGCCCGGGACCTGGCGTTGGGATCGTAGTCTCCTCGAGGCGGAAGTCGGTCAGCCGGGGCTTGCCGAACGCGATTGAACGGTCGTGGCAGCCGCATTCATCAGGCTGTCTCCATCTCAAGACGCGTACTGGGCTTCGCCCTTGCCGATGGACCAGTTCTCCTTCCTGACCTCGACGAGGTTGATGAAGACATCCTCGGGGCGGATGCCCGGTGCCTTTCCGAGCCCGTCGGCGATCGCCTTGTAGAGCGCCTTCTTCTGGTCGACCGTCCGGCCCTCGTTCCACGTGATCTGGATGATGACCAGGTCATCGCTGCGGTCGATGCCGAGATAGCCCGGATCGAAGAGGAAGTTGTCGGCGTCGTGTTCGCTCACGACCTGGAAGCGAGCGTTGGCCGGTACTCCGACGGCGACCATCGCCTCATAGACGACGCGGCCGATCTCCTGGCGGTAGGTCAGGTCCTTGCCCTTGCGCAAGTCGATTCGAACGAGTGGCATGATCTCATTCCCTTTCGCACGCGCGGATCAGAGAAAGCCGAGCGAAATTGCCTGCATACGCTTGCGATTCACATAATAGCTGCGTATGCTGATAAATCAAGACGCGCCAAGACGGAGACCTTCAGATGGCGGAGAAGATCCAGCCCGGTCGATCGAAAGAGGAGAGCCGGTGCCATTGCACCGCGATTCGGAAGGCATCTCGCCGGATATCGCAGCTCTACGACGCGGCCCTCGCGCCGAGCGGGCTGTAGACGACGCAACGCGCGATCCTCGCCCAGATCAGGCGGTCGCAGCCCGCGCCGGTTGGCGCGCTGGCGGAGGCGCTGGTGATGGATGCCGGCGGCCTCGCCCATACGCTGAAACCGCTCGCCCCGCGCCTCTTCTCACCCTTTGAAGAATCCCTCCTTCTCGACCTCAAATTCGGCATCACCAACATCGTCGAACGCGCCACCGCCCGCGCCGATGAACTCACCGACGACGAACTTCGCGCCGGCGGCCAGCGCCTCCAAGCCAAAGTCAATCGCTGGCGCCCCACCGTCGTCGCCTTCGTCGGCATCGGCCCCTACCGCATCGTCTCCTGCATCAAAGACGCCCGCGTCGGCCTCAAAAAGGCCCCTTTCGGCGGCAGCCACGCCTGGGTCCTCCCCAACCCCAGCGGCCTCAACGCCCACTACCAGCCCGCCGCCCTCGCACAACTCTTCGGAGACCTCCGCCTCTGGGCCATTGCACAGCACGCGCGTCGATGAAATACCTGTTGGTCATCGTTGCATTCGCCGCGCTCGTTATCGGGGTTCGCCGGTCGAACTGGAAGCCATCCTGGAAGCGCAATCCTGACTCGGCCGGCGACAGGGAATTCTGAGGGTGCAAAGATGAAACTCAATTCTACAGCGATGTGGCCCAACACCAGAGTGAATCCTGCCGAAATCTACGAATGCGTACGCAAGCATGTACCCTCCAACATGGAACGTGTTTTCATCGCGCGAATGTATTTCGCGCGATCGGAGTGATCGCAGCGCTGGAGGAAGACCTCGGCCGAGCTTACGGTTTCATGGGATTCGAAGTTCCAGAGCCTGCTGGAACTCGCCGAAGCCTTGACGTCCCGGTGCGCTGGTCTTGCCGGACTGGTGTTTGCCATACCTGCGAGTGCGGGTTGATTTCCGGGTCGGTGAAGTATGATCCCGAGTCGCTCGAACCTCCGGCGGCAGGGAACCTATTGATTTGCTGCTGGCGCGCCCAGGAAGACGTGGTAATCGACATGTAGAACGCACTGATCGGAAGCAAGAGTCACCGGCGTGCCGCGGGTTGCTAATCGATGGGGCATTCTTTACCAGTTTGGTGCAGGTGGCGAGCCGGAAGGCTTCTAACGTAGTCCACTCTTGCGTCCCGACGGACGCCGGAACCCCGATGACACTCGTATCGTGCGAGCGCTAGCGCGGAAATGAAGGTCCCCCGTGTTCTGAGGGGCAGAGTGTGGCGCGCGTCGGTCGGATCGACCGATGCATCCGGGAAGTCACTTCGCGGCTCAACACTCTTCTGTACGCTTGTCACCATCGACTCGTGAACGGTTACCTCACGCTGGGGCGATGTCTTCTTGAGCACCAATCGATACGGACGCCTCCTCAAAGGCTCTTGAGGTAGGTGACCAGGTCATCCAGCTCGGCGTCGCTCAGGGTCCCTTGCCCGGCCACGACGTCCGGATTGTGGGGGCCTTCGAGGACCTCGCGTAAGGTCCGGGAGCGGCCGTCGTGGAGGTAGGGATCCTTGTCGTAGACGCCCTGGAGCGAAGGGGGGTTGTAGCCGCGGTAGGCGTCGTCGGGTTCTTCGAGGCCGACGACGTGGACCTTGCCGTCGGTCAGCTCGGGGCCTCGGTGGCAAGTATTGCAGGCGGCCTTGGCCGAGCGGAAGATGGCCTCGCCTCTCTGGGCGGCGGGAGAGAGGCCGCCGTCGGGAGTCCGGTAGGGATTCGGCGGGAAATCCAGGGTCTCGAGGTAGGCGACCACCGCCCGGACCTCGTCGGGGCTCGGGCTCGGGCCTTGCATGCTCTTGGTGAACGACTCCACGACGGAGGCGCCGAGGTCCTGCTGCCAGCCGTGCCAGGTCCAAGGCCCGGTATAGGTGACGCGGCGGAGGGTCGGCACCTTCTTACGGCTCCGGAGGTGCGCGGTGCTCAGGTCCTGGCGGCCGTCGTTCAGCGTGTCGAAGTCGAGGCCGTTGGTGTGGCCGTCGCTGTGGCAGGTGTTGCAGCTGTACCACTGGTTGAACGACCGGTTGGCGTCGTGGAACAGGATCTCCCCGCGCCGGGCCAGCGACGGCCCCGAGGGGCCTCCCAGGGGGATCGTCCGGGCGAGGCTCGCCGACTCGGCGTCGATCACCTGGACGGCGTCGGCCAGGTAGTTGGCGACGAAGAGCGTCTTGCCGTCGGGGGCGAAGGCCAGCTCGGTCGGCCGGCCGCCCGTCGCGACGCGACGGAATCGGCCGTCGCCGTTGAGTAGCTCGACGGCGATCAGGTCGCGCGAGCCCCCTGAGCGCCAGGGGAGTCGTCTCAAGTCGGTCCGGAAGATGATCACCTCGTGGGTCCCGCCGCAGCTGATGGCGAGGTAGCGGCCGTCGTGAGTGATGGCCACGCCGTGGGCGTCGGCGGCGGCCTTGCCGCGGGGGTCGAGCGAGAGGGTGGCATACGGCTCCGAGCCGTCGAGCGTCACGCGCGTCAGGCGCTGGCCGAGCACCCATCCCATGTCGATGTTGTTCGACGTGGTGGCGAACCCCCGATTCTTCATGTTGGCGACGTAGCCCGTCCGGCCGTCGGGCGCGAGGGCGACCTGCCGGAGGTTGTCCCCCTCGACCGCCAGGGTCCGCTCGACCGTCCAGGTGCCGACCGCGATCACCGAGAGGTCCTTCGACCGCGCGTTGCC
>JAFANO010000250.1 GCA_019232645.1 Planctomycetaceae bacterium
GCGGCAGCCCGGTGGCCCGCTTGAACTGCCGCGCGAAGTGGTAGGGGCTGAGGCGGGCGACCGCCGCCATCTGCTCCAGGCTCGGGCCGGCGTCGAGGTGGTCCTCGACATACGCGACGACGGCGCGGAGCCGCGCCCGCGGCAGCGTGCCGTCCCGCCCGCGCTCGGGCCGGCGGGGCGCCAGGACGTGCCGGATCAGGTGGACGGCCAGGACGTGGGCCAGCGACTCGGCGGCGAGCCGCCCGCCGGCGCCGCCGGCCGTCAGCTCGGCATCCACCGCCCCCATCGCGGCCCGGAGGTGCGGGAGGTCCCGGCCGTCGAGCGGCGGGACCGTCAGCCGCGCCGGGTCGAGGCCGAACGCCTCGGCGGCGACCCGCGCGACCAACCCCGGCTCCAGGTAGATGTGGAGCGAGTCCTTGCACCCGCTCCAGCGCCACCGGGCCGGGGTGCCGGCCGGCACCAGCAGGATCGTTCCGGCGGGGGGCGGGACGTGCCGCTTCACCCCCTCGTACAGCAGGTCCAGCTCCTTCGGCGGCCGGGTGACAAGGACGAGCCAGTGGTGGGTCATGGCGAGCGGGTTGAGTTCCGAGTCGGGCGCCGCACGGTAGCGAGCCGCCTCCAGGCCCACCCACCGGAGCCGGTCGCTCGCCGCGTCCGCCTCGAACGGGACGAACTTGCGCAGTACTGCAAAGGGCCCGAGCGGGCCGCCGAGTCCCGGCTCTTCCTGTCGCATCACCTGCCTCCCCAATAGCTGGGCTCAGGCCAAATTCAACTTCAGGACGGCATCGTCCACGTCGGACACCGCCAGGCCGTCGAAGTCCGGGGACCGGGCGGGATACGCCCAGCGTTCCAACTCGTCGGTACCGGACTTGTAGGCCCGGCGGAGCACGGCCAACGCGTCGTTGCCCAGCGGCAGGCGCAGCGGTGTATCCCGGGCGCCCGCGATCCCGAGGATCACTGCCGCCGCCTTGCGAGGATCGCCCGGCTCCTGGCCGGCGTATCGCTGCAGGAAATCTCTCATCGCTCCGACGGATGGGCGAGACGCTTCCAGGGGCGTCGCAAAGCCCATCGAGGCCCCGGCCCAGGCCGCGTGAGCTGCCGGTGATAAACCAGACCGTCGACAATTGCCGCTCCCCTGGGACTGGCTCGGCCACCGAACGGCTCGCCGTCGTGCGCGGGGCCGGTTCCCGCTCGTATTCGGTAACGGGCAGGCGACCCGATAAGAACGATAGGGGCGCCTGTTTCCGATGGCAATAGGGCGCCTCGAAGCGCTATACCTACGCGACAGTCCCCGCCCTGAACGTTTTCTGAACGAGGAATCGCTATCGCGGTGGTTCGCCCCCATTTGTCCCGCACCGCGCGGGGCCAGGCGGCCGAACAGGGCATTCAGGGAGATGTTCCAGTAAGATGGGAACAGGGCGCAGAACGAAGTCGATTCGAGAGTTGGGCGATTACCGATGGAGAAGCGGGAAAAGGCGACCGCTTGGCGGAATCCGCGAGGAAACCACGCATTCGAGCGGGGCACCCTCGCTCCCGTGCCTTCCGCGTGGCCACCACAACGGAGAGCGTCGTTGGGGAGAAGGACCATCGCCTCGGAAAGCGAGTCGCGGTCTCTATGAACGATCGATCTTGGGTAGTCAGATTGAACCCTCTCGCCGCGGGGAGACCGGTCGCATCGCGTCATCTCGCTCGCTGGCTCGGCTGCTGCATGGCCCTGGCGCTCCTGTTCGGCCTCCAGTCGGAACCCGCCGCGGGACAGGCCGAGGTCCGCAACTTCACCCAGCCGATCCCGATGCTCAACACCGGAGGCCATTCCGCCCCGGTGCGCGGGCTGATCTTCGCGCCCCCCGACGGCTTGCACCTCCTCTCGGCCGGGCTCGACAAGATCGTCAATATCTGGAACCTCCACGAGGCGCCCCCGGCCATCGCCCGGACGATCCGCCCCCGGATCTGGCGCGGGTACGCAGGCGCGATCTACGCGATGGCCCTGTCGCCCGTCGCCGAGCCCGACGGCCAGCGCCTCCTGGCCGTGGCCGGTTTCGGCGTTCAGGCCGGCCGCGGTGAGATCGGCCTCTTCCGGTTCCCGGGCGCGAACAGCCGGCCGACCGGCGACGTCCTCCCCCCGCTCCCCGGCGGCACGCCCGGCCCCGACCCCGATGGCCACCTGGGGGTCGTGGTGAGCCTGGCGTTCCACCCACGGGGGGGCTTCCTCGCCTCGGCGGGCCACGACACGACCATCCGCGTCTGGGACCTGCACACCCGGCGCACCATCGCCGTCCTCAAGGGGCAGCATACTCGGCCCGTGAACGCCGTGGCTTATCTCCCCGACGGCAACCACATCGTCTCGGGAGGGGCGGATGGCCAGGTCCTCCTCTGGGATGTCGACGCGCGCGGTCGTGGCCCGGTCCGTGCCGAATCCCTTGACGGACCCCAACCGCGTCGCGGTCAACACCCTGGCTGTCAGCCCCGACGGCCGCCATATCGTCATCGGCCGCGAGAATAGCGACCTGATCCGCTACGACGCCCCAACCTTGCGGAACGAACGGCGCCTGCCCAAGGTGGGCACCGGCCAGGGGGCCGTCGAGGCCTTGGCGATCAGCCCCGACGGCCGGTGGCTCGTCACGAGCCTCGTCAGCTACGCCCTGAGGCAGGCGGCCGAGCGGCCCCGCGTCGAGTGCGACGTCGAGCTGCGCACGATGCCCGACGGGGCGATCCGGACCCATCTCGACCGGGCATCGAACCTGGTCTCTGCCTGTGCGTTTAGCCCCGACAGCCGCCGCCTGGCCTACGCCGGAGGCGATTCGCAAGCGATCACGATCCGCGACCTGGTGAACCCGGGCGCGCCGGCCGTCGAGCTGGCGGGGCAGGGGAGCAGCCTCTGGGATGTCGGATTCAGCGGCGACGGCGCGGCCATCGGCTACGCCCGGAGGCGGCCCGACCTCGCCGACCCTCCCGTCGAGTACGAGGATTTCGATCTCCAGGAGGAGCGGCTCAAGCCCTTCGCCCTCGCAGAGCTGCGCCGCGCCCTGGCCACCTGGAACGGCTGGACCTTCCGGCCGGCCGATCCGTACACGATCGACGTGCTCGACGCTCAGAACAGGGGCCACCGCCTGACCCTCGACCGCCTGCTCGACCGCCGCTGGTGGGCCTACAGCTTCATCCCGCCGGCGCCGGAGGCCGGGCACCCGCGCCCGCTGGCGGCCATCGCCTGCGAGGCGGGGGTGGCCCTGTATCGGCTCGACGATGGCGTCCGGACGCGGCTCCTGGCCGGGCACAACGGCCCGGTCTACGCGCTGGCCCCGTCGCCCGACGGCAAGTGGCTCGTGACCGGCTCGCCCGACCAGACCGTCCGGCTCTGGCGCCTGGGCGGGATGGACGTCCTGGCGCCTCTCGGTGCCCGCTTCGCACCGGGCGAGGTGGGGAAGGCGGTCGTGGTTGACGTCGCGCACAGCGGCTTCGCCGAGGCCATGGGCCTGGAGAGAGGCGACCGGATCGAGACGCTTTTCGTCAATGGAAAGGCGGCGACCGACCTCCAGGCGCTCGACAGCCTGCCGCCCAACACCAGGATCGAGCTCCTCGTGATGCGCGACGGCAAGCAGGTGGCGCTCGGGACGACCAAGCGCGATGCCCCGGCCCTGACCTTCTTCCCGGCGCTCGACCGAGAGTGGATCCTCTGGACGCCCCACGGCTTTTACGAGACCTCGGCGCTGGGCGACCGGCGCTACCTCGGCTGGCACCGGAACCCGCTCCGGGAGGGGGAGCCGACCGACTACTTCGCATTCGACCGCTTCGAGCAGGAGCTGCGCCGGCCCGACGCCCTGCTCCGGTTCTGGCGGACGGCCGATCGGTCGGTGCTGGCCGCCGTGCCGGCCGGCCCGGTCCAGCTCCCCCCTCCCGGCCCGGCCCAGCCCCAGGCCCCGCGTCCCATCTCGCTCGCGGCGAACGCGCCGGTGCCGGTCGTCGCGGCGAACCCGCTGCCGATCGTCGAGGTCGTGGCCCCGGCCCGCCCGGCGTTCGATCCGCTGGTCGTGCCGGGGGGGCCGCTGGCGATCCGCATCCGGGCCGCTACCCAGGAGGTCGCCGCCGGTCGGGGGCTGATCCGAGTGGTGCGCATCCTGGTCGACGGCGGCAAGGTCGAGGAGAGCGCGCTCGACCCGCCCCAGGCGGTCGTCGACCGCCAGGTGGCGCTCAACCTCAACCCGGGGAATCACAAGGTCAGCGTGTCCGCCAGGAACGATCGCGATCAGGAGCGGACGACGAGCTTCGACGTGATCGCGCAGGAGCCGCCGCCCCGCCCCGGGCCGACCCTTGAGCCCGTGCTCGCGCCCCCACGCCTTGTTGTGCTGGCGATCGGGACGGGCCAGTTCGAGGGTCACGACCCGGTCGCCCCGCGGATCCCATATGCCCTCGAGGACGCCCGCGACGTCGCCGCTTTCCTCGCCGCCCCGCTCGGCAGGACGCGGTTCCAGCACGTCGAGGTCCAGACGCTGCTCGGGCCCGACGCCACCACCGCGCGGATCGATCAGGCGTTCCGGAAGCTGGACGAGCGCCGGCACAAGGGCGATCTCGGGCAGGGCGATTCGATCTTCGTGTTGATCGAGTCGCACTTGCTGGGATACGATCGCACGAGCCCCGGGATCATCCTCACGACCGACTCGGGACACGGGACGCCCCCGGCGCGCCCGGTCCCGGCCGACCAGGTCGCGGAGGTCCTCGGCCAACTGGCCGAGTATGGCTGCAAGGTGTTGTTCCTGGTCGATGGCGTGCACGAGAAGCGGCCCGAGGCTCCCCAGAGTTCTCGGGCGATGATCGAGTGGGCTCGGTCCCTCTACCGCAAGAACGTGATCACATTCGTGGCCTCGGTCCACGGCCCGAGCCAACGGGTCGTCACGAAGGGACACGGGGCCTTCGCGCAGGGGATTCTCGACTCGGTGAACGTGCGAGGACTGACACGGCTCAGTGCCCCGAACACCTCCGCCATCTCCCCCACGCTCTTCGACTTCCAGGACGCCGTCGCGGGCCTCGTCCTCGGGCTGACCAACCGTCAGCAGCACGCCCGCTGCTACATCCCTGAGACGATCCCGAGCCAGAGCGCGATCTTCGACCCGCCCTCCCGGCGCCCGTCGAAGCTCATCCGCGCCGCGAACGACTGATGCGCATTCCGGATATTTTGTGCATTTTGTCCGGATCTCACATTTGAGATTTCCTGACCGTCACGGATTTTGGGGAGTCAGATCATGCCGACCCTACAAAACAAGGCCCCAGGGGGTGTTTTCGGTGGTGTCCCATGGCCCAGGAAACGGTGGGAGGCCATACTGAACAGTTGTTAGCTGACGAAAAATCGGCGCATTCAAGTTGTCTATCCACAATGGGTTCTA